>NZ_JALCZC010000002.1:0-183058 GCF_022690805.1 Anaeromyxobacter sp. SG66 | reverse complement strand
AGCGCGAGGATCTCACCGTGCGCCGCGCCGAGGCCGCGCGCGCCCGCGGCGAGGGGGAGGGAGAGGAGCCCCACCCCGCCGGCCACCGCCGCGGCGGCGAGCCAGGTCGCGCCGGGCGCGAGGGCGGCGCCCGCCGCCGCGGCGAGCACGCCCGCGAAGACGGTCGCGAGGGTCACCAGCGCACGCAAGGTGAACGCGGTCGTCTCCGGCTCGGCGAGCAGCGCGGCGAGCGCTCGCGCGCGCCGGCCGGCCGAGGGGGCGTCGGCGAGCTCCCGGGCGCGCGGCGTGCCGACCGCGACGAGCGCCGCCTCGAGCGCCGCCACCACGGCGCGAACCGCGAGGAGCGCGGCGGCCGCGGCGGCGAGGAGGAGGAACTGGCGGAGGTCGGGGGCGGGGGGCATTTGGCCCCGGAACCCTAGCAAAAGGGCGGGAACGCGGCGGGGGTGGATCTGTTATAAAGCCGCGCATGGCGAAGAAGGCGCGGGTGTACGTCACGCTCAAGCGGGGAGTGCTCGACCCCCAGGGCTCGGCGGTGAACCGGGCGCTCCACGCGATGGGCTACGGCGAGGTCTCCGACGTCCGCCTCGGGAAGTACATCGAGGTCACGATCGACGAGAAGGCGCCGGAGGCGGAGGAGCGCAGGCGGCTCGAGGAGATGTGCAAGAAGCTCCTCGCGAACACGGTCATCGAGGACTTCCGGATCGAGCTGTGAGGCCGACGCTCGTGCCTCGTCAGTTTCAGCACGAGCGGCCCACGGCGCTCGACCCGAGCGAGAGACCATGAAGATCGGGATCGTCACCTTCCCCGGCTCGAACTGCGACCACGACGTCTACCACGTCGTGAAGCACGCCTGCGGCGCGCCGGCCGAGTACGTCTGGCACAAGGACCGGCTCCCCGCCGGGCTCGACGCCGTGATCCTCCCCGGCGGCTTCAGCTACGGCGACTACCTCCGCTGCGGGGCGCTCGCGCGCTTCTCGCCGGTGATGGAGGACGTGGTCGAGTTCGCGAAGCAGGGCCGGCCGGTCCTCGGCATCTGCAACGGCTTCCAGATCCTCTGCGAGTCGGGGCTCCTGCCCGGCGTGCTCATGCGGAACGCCTCGCTCAAGTTCATCTGCCGCGACGTCACGCTGCGCGTCGAGGGCGGGGAGACGCCGCTCACCCGCGGCCTCGCCGGCCAGACGCTCACGATGCCGGTCGCGCACGCGGAGGGGAACTACTTCGCCGACGCGGAGACGCTCGACCGCCTCGAGGGCGAGGGCAGCGTCGTGTTCCGCTACGTGGGCGGCGCGCCGAACGGCGCCGCGCGCGACATCGCCGGCATCTGCGGGGGGCCGCGCCGGAACGTCGTCGGGCTCATGCCGCACCCGGAGCGCGCGGCCGAGGCGATCCTCGGGCGCGACGACGGGCGGCGGCTGTTCGAGTCGCTGCTCTCCTGATCGACGGCGGGCCGGCGCTCGGGCCGGCCTCGCGCCGCGCTCCCCGGAGGCGCTCCAGTGCAGGTGGACATCCCAGGACCCGCCGGCCGGCTGGAGGCGCTCGTCGAGGAGCCCCTCGGCCTCCCCGCGGGCGGCGCGCCGCGCTTCGCGGCGATGGTGTGCCACCCTCACCCGCGCTTCGGCGGCACGCTGCACACGCACGCCGCCCACCGGCTCGCGAAGGCGGTCCGCGCCGCGGGCGGCGTCGCGCTCCGCTTCAACTTCCGCGGCGTGGGCCGCAGCGCCGGCACCTACGACCGCGGCCGGGGCGAGGCAGACGACGCGCGCGCGGCCCTCGCCTGGCTCGCGCGCGAGCGGCCGGAGCTCCCCCGCCTCGCGGGCGGCTTCTCGTTCGGCGCGTGGATGGCGGTGCTCGCGGGCGGCGCCGACGCGAGCGTGCGCGGCCTGCTCCTCGCCGGGCTCGCCCTGCGCTCCGCCGATGTCGACCTCGTCCGCGACACGGCGCTCGTGACCTCGGTGGAGAAGCCGGTCGCGATCGTGCAGGCGTCGAACGACGAGTTCGGCACGCCGGACGAGGTGCGGCTCGCGCTCGCGGGATCGCGCGGCCCGCGCCGGATTGCGGCGGTCCCGAACGCCACTCACCTCTTCACGGAGGATCTCGCGGCGCTGCAGCGCGAGGCCGAGGCGGCGATCGCCTGGTTGATGGAGGACGCGCGGCGCTGAGGGCGCGGCTACATGGGCGCGTGGGGCGAGTCGATCCGCCCGCCGCTGCCGCCCGCGTGACCGTCGGCGTACTCGCGGACCGCGTCGAGCAGCTCGTCGAGATCGAACGGCTTCTGGATGAAGCCCGCCGCGTCCATGCCGGCCACGCGGCCGAGCGCGGAGAGCACGACCACCGGGATGTCCGACAGCTCCGGATCGCCCTTCTGCGCGGCGCGGAACTCCCAGCCGTTCATGCCGGGCATCATGAGATCGAGCAGGACGATGTTCGGATGGACGGCGCGCGCCTTGCGAAGGGCCTCGGCGCCGTCCCCGGCGCCGTGGACCACGTAGCCCTCGTCCGCCAGGACCTCCGCCACGGCTTCGCGGATGTCGCTCTCATCGTCCACCACAAGTACGGAGACCATTCTGGATAAGAATTACGGATGGTTGGACCGGGAGGCAAATCGGCGCCGCGCGGAGGCGCGGGTATGCCCCAAACGGCTCATGGAAGTCCGGCGCCTGTCCTCGACAGGGACCGATCGAGCGCGCGCCTTGCGCGGGCTCCCCTGCGGCACGTCCAGGCGAACGCGAGGCGAGGACGTGCACGCGCCGCCGGCGGGCCAGTCCCTTGACTCCGGGTCCGGGCGAGCGACCTCGGACTCCCCGTCCGTGTTCACGTACCGGCGAACTGGACCCCTTCGAAGACGAGCGTCGGCGTCCGCATCGCCGAGTAGCGGTACGGATCGTCACCCACCGCGGCGAGCCGCTTCCACAGCTCGAGGTGGTTGCCCGAGACGTTCATCTCACCCACGGGCTCCGCGAGCCGGCCGCCGCGCACGCGGAAACCGCGCACGCCCAGCGAGAAGTCCCCGGTCGTTCCGTTCGAGTTGCCGCCCAGGAAGCCGGTGACGAGCACGCCCTCGCCGAGGTCGGTGAGAAGCTGTGCCTGCGACCTTCCGCCCAGCGCCCACGCGAGGTTCGAGCTGCGCGAGGTGGTGGGCGGGAGGCCGAGCTTCCGCCCGTAATACGTGTCGACGTAGTAGCTGCGCAGCACGCCTTCCTCGAACACCGGGAACGGCCGCGCTGCGATCCCTTCCCCGTCGTAGAGGCGCGAGCCGAGGCCGCGCGGCACGAGCGGATCGTCCTTCACGGTGAGCAGCGGGCTGCCGAGCTGCACGCCGATCTTGCCCTCGAGGAACGAGCGCTTCTGCTGGATGGCCGCCGCGGCGAGCGGGCCGAAGAGCATGCCGACCATCCTGCCGGACGCGCGGTTGTCGAGCGCCATGGTGAGCACCGCCGACTCGCCCTTGCGGGTTCCGATGCGGGCGATGGCCCGCTCGGCGGCCCGGCGGCCGATCGCCTCGGGCGCCTCCATCGCGCTCCGGAACCGTCCACCCGAGGCCGCGTACTCCTCCGGCCGGCGACCGTCGGGATCCAGAACCGTCACCTCGGCGCCGATCCAGAAGTCGGTCCCCCGCCGCTCGCCCTCGAAGCCGTTCGTCTGCACGAGGGCGCTCTCGGAGCGCGTGTCGGAGACGCTCGTGGTGACCGAGAGGATCGCGCTCGCGCCGGGCACGCCGCGGGCGGCAGCCTCGATCGCCTCCGCCTCGGCGCGCCGCCGCGTGGCGTCGACCTTCCCGTAGTCGGGATCCTCGAGCTGAAGATCGACGTTCGCCTGGCCGCGGTAGAGCTCCGGGTCGGGCAGCCGCCGGTGCGGATCCGGCGCGAGCGTGCGGGCGAGCGCGACGGCGTCCTCGACGAAGCGGTCGAGCGCGTCGGGGCGCAGGTCGCTCGTCGAGACGGCGGCGTAGCGGCCGTCGACGTAGAGGTCGAGGCCCAGGCCGCGGGTCGTCGCCTCGGAGACCTTCTCCACCTTCCCGTCGCGCCAGGCGACCTCGACGTGGCGGGCGCGGTAGGAGCCGGCGGACGCGTCGGTCGCGCCCTTCTCGCGCGCGAGCGCGGCGGCGCGGCGGGTGATGTCGAGGAGGTCGGACATGGAGGACCGTTCTTCCGTTCTTCCGCTCGCCCTTCGCCAGGCTCAGGGCGAGCGGAGCAGAGGAGTCGCGTGGGTCCGCTCGTGGCGAGCAGGTCGAGCCACGGGCGCGAAGAGGATCACGTTCCGCGGCCGCCGACCGTCATCGACGAGACGCGCACGGTGGGGAGGCCCTGCGAGACGGGCACGCTCTGCCCGTCCTTGCCGCAGGTCCAGCCGCCCTCGTCGATGGCGAGGTCGTCCGAGACCATGTCCACGCGCTCGAGCGCCTGCGGGCCGTTGCCGATGATGTTCACGTCCTTCACCGGCCGCGTGAGCTTGCCGTCCTCGATGAGGTAGCCGTTCTTCACGTAGAACGTGAAGTCGCCCGCGCCGATGTTCACCTGGCCGTTCGAGAAGTTCATGCAGTAGATGCCCTTCTTCACCGAGCGGATGATCTCCTCGGTGCGGTGCGGCCCGGGCAGCATGTAGGTGGAGCGCATCCGCGGCAGCGGCGCGTGGCGGTAGCTCTCGCGCCGGCCGTTGCCGGTGGGCCGCACGCCGAAGTGGCGCGCCGAGATGGCGTCGTGCAAGTAGGTCGTGAGCACGCCGTCCTGCACGAGGTGCGTGGTGCCGGCGTCGTTGCCCTCGTCGTCCACGTTGATCGCGCCACGCGCGCCCGCGTTGGCGGCGTCGTCCACGATCTGCACGAAGGGCTGGGCGATCCGCTTGCCGATCTTGTCGGCGTAGATCGAGACGCCCTTGCGGTTGAAGTCCGCCTCCATGCCGTGGCCGATCGCCTCGTGGAGCAGGATGCCGGAGGAGCCGGCGGCGAGGACCACCGGCATCTCGCCGGCGGGCGGCGTCACCGCGTCGAACAGGATGGTGGTGCGGGCGACCGCCTCGCGCACCACGCGGTCGAGCCGCTCCGGCGAGTAGAAGTCGAAGCCTGCGCGGCCGGCGACGTTGTAGCCGTTCTGCTCGCGGCGGCCGTTCGCCTCGGCGAGCACCGACAGGTAGAGGAGCGTCATCGGCTGACGGTCCTCGACGATGCGGCCCGAGGAGTCGGCGATGAGGATCGCGCCCGACTCGTCGCGCAGGAAGAGGTTCACCTTCTTGATGCGCTCGTCCGCGGCGAACGCGCGCTCGTTGAGGCCCGCGAGGAGCGGCAGCTTCTCCTGGGGCCGGATCTCCTCCCACGGGCGGATGAGCGGGTACCGATCGGGCAGGCCGGCCCGGACGTGGAGCCGCTCCGGGATGGGCCGCGAGGGGCCGTCCGCGATCGCCGCGGCGGTGCGGGCGCACTCGAGGAGCGCCGGCAGGGAGAGGTCCTCCGTGTAGCCGTAGCCCGTCTGGTCGCCCTTCACGACCCGCACGCCGACGCCCAGCTCCACCGTCGCGTAGGCGCGGTTCACCGCGCCGTCCTCGAGGCCGAGATCGGACCCTACGCGGTGCTGGAAGAAGACGTCCGCGTGCTCGCCGCCCCGCGCGAGCGCGGTCGCGAGCGTCTGCGCGATCATCCGCTCGGTCACTCCGAAGCGCGCGAAGTAGCCGATGCCCTCGCTCGTCCCCGCCTGGGTGGCCGGACGAGCAGCCGTATCCTGGTTCACCATCCCGTTCCTTGCTCCGTCGCCGGTCGCGACGGCGGCCTCATTCATAACCGCCCCGGACGAACTTGGCCGCTCGGTATCGCCGGTGACGGCTGGCGCCCCCTGCCCGCTCGGGCCGAGCCTGCCGAAGCCCGAGGCCGGGGCCAAGGCGGCCCGGCCCCGCAGGGACGTCCGGCAACCGGGCCGAAACGGGATAAACGTTGAGTCATGCCCATCGCAAACGTGAACGGCACGGAGCTCAACTACCGCGACGCCGGGACCGGCAACAAGGACGTGCTGCTCCTCCTGCACGCCTTCCCGCTCAACTCCGGCATGTGGCAGCGCCAGATCGCGGCGCTCGAGGGGCGCTGGCGGATCGTCGCGCCGGACTACCGCGGGCTCGGCCAGTCCACTCCGCGCGGCGAGGCGTCCACGATGCAGGTGCTCGCCGAGGACGTGCGGGCGCTGCTCGCGCACCTTCGCGTGGAGCGCGCGGCCGTCGCAGGCCTGTCGATGGGCGGCTACCTGTCGTTCGAGCTGTACCGGCAGATCCCGGGGTTCTTCCGCGGGCTCGCGCTCTGCGACACGAAGGCGCCGGCCGACACGGACGAGGGGAAGGCCGGGCGGGAGAAGTTCGCCAAGACCGCGCTCGAGAAGGGGCTCGGGTGGGTGGCGGACGAGATGGTCCCGAAGCTCCTCCGGCCCGACCCCGATCCGGCGGTCGTGAAGGAGGTGCGGGATCTCATCCGCCGCGGCACGCCCGCCGGCGTGGCCGCGGCGCAGCGCGGGATGGCGCAGCGCCCCGACTCGACCCCGACCCTCGCGAAGATCACCTGCCCGACCCTCGTCATCGTGGGCGAGGAGGATTCCCTCACGCCGCCGGCCGAGTCCGAGAAGATGGCGAAGGCGGTGAAGGGCGCGAAGCTCGTGAAGCTGAAGAAGGCGGGGCACCTCGCGAACCTGGAGGCGACGGAGGGGTTCAACCGGGCGTTGCAGACGTTCCTGGACGGGCTGCCGGCCTGATCGCGATGGAGCCGCAGGGCACGACGGCTCCCCCTCGCCAGCGCTGGCTCTCGCGCGTCGATCTCTCGATCTTCCTCGTCTCCCTCGCCGTGGTGAACGCCCCGGCGCTGGTGCCGTACTTCCCCGCGGGCGATCTGCACAGCCACGTCTACAATGCGTGGCTCGCGTCGCTCGTCGAGCGCGGCGAGGCGCCGGGGCTGTGGCTCGCGCCGGGCTGGACGAACCGACTCGTCGACGTACCGCTGGAAGGGCTGCTCCTCGTCCTGTCTCCCCGCGGCGCGGAGCGCGTCGTGCTCGTCGTCCTCGCCAACCTGTTCTTCGGGTCGGCGTTCCTCTTCGTCCGGAACGTCTCCGGGCGACGGTGCTGGGAGTGGCTGCCTGCGCTCGCCGTCCTGACCGTCGGATGGGCGTTCCAGACGGGCCTATCGAACTGGTTCGCCTCTGCGGCCCTGTCGCTGCTCGCCGTGGGCCTCCTCAGTGGAGCGCGTGTGCACGCGCGACGCCTCGTCGCCGGTTTGCTCATCCTGGCCCTCGCGGCGATCGGCAATCCGCTGCCGGCAGCCTGGGGGCTCGCGACCGGCGCGATCGTCTGGCTGCTCCGGCGTCCGGGGCTGCGCCCGGTGCCGATCGTAGTGGCTTCCGCGGGCGGCGCCCTGGCGGTCGGAGCAGCCGTGGTGGCCTCCGGGATCGGCGCCTACCGGAGCGGTCAACTGCTCGCGTTCTCGGGCGCGGATCAGCTCTGGGTGTTCGACGCCAAGTACGCGCTCTTCACGCTCCTCCTCGCCGCGGTGCTCGCCTGGGCAATCCGCGACGCGCAGCGCGAGGGGGCGCTCGCCGGCCCTGCGATCGCGGTAGCGCTCTTCTCCGCCGCGTGCGCCGCGGGCACTCCCGACACGCTGCTGTTCCCTGGGTACGAGGTCCCCGCGTTCTATCTCTCGCGACGCGCCTCCCTCCTCGCCGGCGTCGGGTGGATCGCCGTCGCAGCCCAGGCCCGGTTCTCGCCGCGACGGCTCGCGATGCTGTGCGCCGTCGCGGGTTCCTGGACCGCGCTCGTGCTCGTGGACTGGGCGAGGCTGTCTGCCTTTCACGAGGCGATGGATGCCGCCGTCCACGACGTCCCGGCGGGAGGGCGCGTCGTGGCGACGGTCTTCGGCCCCGGCCGGTACCCGCTCCACAGGTCGCTCGACCTCGCCTGCACCGGGCGCTGCTTCGCGTGGGGGAACTACGAGGCGCCCACGCGCGCCTTCCGGATGAGGGCCTCCGCCGAGAATCCCTTCGTCATCGGAACGACCGACGCGTTCCTCGCGTTCGACGCGGGCGCCTATCGCGTTCCGCCGCCGCCGCTGGAGCTATGGAAGATCGGTCCGTGCCGCCGCGGCGGTCCGGACGCACGCCTCTGCGCGTCGCGCGCGACGCCGGGCGAGGTCCTCGTGCCCAGCTGCGTCGATCCGTTCGTCCGTCTCGTCGGGTCGGGCAACGTCGATCGCTGCGCCTCGGACCTCGACCGCGCACGGCCCTGAAGCGACCCACGTTGATGAAGCCGATCGCACCATGGGATGATGAGGGCGTGCAGGCCGGACCCACGGGACGCGTCGACCAGGCGCCCGCGCTCGCGGTGCGTGCCGGGATCACGGCGGTGGTAGTCGCGCTCGTCACGCTGCCGCCCCTGCTCGTCTCCGAGTTCCCGTCGGGAGACCTGCACAGCCACGTCTACAACGCCTGGCTCGCGCTGCTCATCGAGCGTGGCGAGGCCGGCGGGCTCTGGCTCGCGGCCCCCACGACTAACGTGCTCGTGGACCGGGTGCTCGGCGCCCTCGTTCGCGTCCTCACTCCCGGCCAGGTCGAGAAGGTCGCCCTCGTCGCGACAGCGCACCTTTCGCTCTGGTCCTCGTTCCTGTTCTGCCGGGCGCTGTCGGCGCGGCCCGCCTGGGAATGGCTCCCCGTGCTCGGGATGCTGGCGCTCGGGTGGAACTTCCACATGGGCCTGTCGAACTGGACGGCCGCAGCGTCGCTCTCGCTGCTCGCGGGCGCGGCCGTCCTGTCCAGCGCGCGCTGGCCCGTGCGGCTCAGCCTGGCGGCCCCGCTCCTCGCGCTCGCGGTGACCGGGAGCCCGTTGCCGGTCGCGGGGGTCGGGGCGGCGACCGCGCTGGCGCTCGCCGTACGGGAACGGGTCGCGCGCCCGGGGGTCCTCCTCGCGGCCGCGCTCGGAGTCGAGGCCGCGGCGGCGGCGGCCCTTGGCATCTCGCGCCGCTCGCTCTACTCGACCGACCAGTGGGCCACCGTCTCGGGCGCCGACCAGCTCTGGGTGTTCGACGCGAAGTACCGGCTGTTCATGCTCGCGCTGCTGGCCCTGTGGGCGGTCGTGATCCGGCGCTGGCTCCGTGAGGTCGGGAACGCCGCGCTCGAGCACCCCGTGTTCGCCGTCGCCGTGCTCGCCACGGCCAGCGGCGTGATCCTCCCGGACGCGATCCTGTTCCCGGGGTTCGACGTACCCGCGAGCTACCTCGTCCAGCGAAGCTCCGTCCTCGTGGGCATCGCGTGGACCGGCGTGGCGGCGTGCGCGCCGCGCTCGGGCCGCCAGCTCGCGGCGACGATCGCCCTCGCCGCGTGCTGGGTCGCGACCCTCTCGCTCGACTGGACCGCCCTCTCCTCGTTCCAGGGGCAGGTCAACGCGGCCGCGCGAGAGCTGCCGCGCGGGTCACGCATCGTCGGGGCCATCGCTTCTCCGCCCTCCCGCGTCGCGCCGTTCACCCACGTCGTCGACCGGGCGTGCGCGGGCCGGTGCTTCGCGTGGGGGAACTACGAGCCCTCGTCCACCGCGTTCCGGATCCGGGCCGCACCCGGCAACGGGATCGTGGTGGCCGCTCGGGGCGACTTCGCCGACATCGAGCTCGGCGGCTACCGCGCTCCCGAGCTGTCCTTCCCGATCTGGACGTTGCGCCCCTGCACGGACGGCCGGCCGGCGGGGACGATCTGCGCCTCCATCCTCCCCGCGGGCGGCACGCTGGAGCTCGCTTGCCTCGATCCCTTCGCCGGTCCCGGAAAGCCTCGCTTCTCGCGCTGCGAGCGGACGTATCGCTAGCCCGCCGCCTGCAAGCGGGTCCTCACCGAACCGGCTGCTGGCCCCGACGCGGAGCGGTCACGGTGCGCGCCAGTGATGCGCGCCGGTAGAGCGCCCCCGCGCTCGAGGTCGCCACCACGCTCCAGCGGCCGTCGCGCTCGAGGTAGTGCTGGAGGCGAGAGCCGTTCTGCACGAGCGCGAGGCTCACGCCCGAGCGGGCCACCCACCCGTCGAGCCAGCTCGGCTCTGCGCGGACGTACCCCAGCATGAAGTCGTCTCCGTACAGCTCCCAGCGATCGTCCACGAAGATGCGCAGCCGGGGGGTCTCGTAGGCGACGAAAGCCCCGAAGGGCATGTCGTTCAGGATGGGCGCACCCGAGGGCGCGTCGCGCGCCGCGGCACGGAGCGCGGGCAGGAGCTCCACGGGCCAGCGGTTCTTGTCGAGGCGAGCGAGCACCGGTGCGCCATCCGGCGAGCGCGCCCAGAGCGCTCCGACCGCGATCACGGCGGCCGCGATGGCTGCGAGCGCACCCAAGGCGAAGCGACGCCCCGGCATCGACCCCGGGCTGCCCTGCACCCGGAAGCCGCGGCGCGCGAGCGCCTCCACCCAGCGGGCGTTCGGGAGGAGCTCGGCGAGCGCGATCGCCGCGGCGACGGCGAAGAACGGCGCGTGGCGGATGCGGTCGAACGCGAGCGCGAGCCAGACGAGCGGCACGAGGCTCGTCGCGCGCAGGTCGCGGCGCGAGGCGCCCGCGAGGGCAGCCAGGTACACCGCCGCGAGGGCGAGCACCTGCCACGATCCCGTTCGCACGAGCGAGGCGTGCTCGATGATGAGCCGGGGCAGCGCCTGCGAATCGAGGATCGCGGACCACGTGCGCGCGGTGTCGAGGCCGTACGGGGTCAGCGGCACGGTGGCGACGCACGCGACGAGGAGCGCGGCGATGGCCGCGGCCGCGCGCGCTCCGCGGATCGGGGACCGCGCCCCCACGGCCGCGGCGCCGAGCCAGGCGAGCGCGAACAGGGCGAGCGTCGCGAGGCCCCCGACGGCGGCCCCGTGCGCGTTCACCCATGCGAGGAACACGAGCGGAGCTGGCCAGAGCGCGGCGAGGCTTCGCCTGCCGGCGTCGACGTCCGCGAGCCTCCCGTACAGCCAGGCGAACGCGAACAAGGAGAGCATGTGCGGCCGCACGTGGAAATGATGCGAGGTCGCGACCGCGGTGAGCGCGACCACCAGGACGGCCCAGAGCGCGCTCACTCCCGAGGCGACGAGGCGGGCATGGAGCCAGGCGAAGAGGAGCGCGATCCCGCCGGCGGTCGCGACGACGAGCGCGTCGAGCCCGCCGATCCGGTGGAGCGCGGCCATCAGGCACTCGCCGAGCCACTGGTGGGCGATCCACGGATGGCCGCCGAACGTGAAGCTGAGCCAGTCCTGGTGCGGGAAGCCCCCGCCGAGGATCCGCTCGCCCGTGAGCGTGTGCCAGAGCGTGCCCGGGTCCTGCAGCAGCTTCGAGCCTGCGCCGAGCGCGAGCAGCGCCCAGGTCGAGACGAACACGAACGCCGCGCCAGACGTGGGGGCGCTCGTGTCACGTTCGGCAGAAACCACGGCTGGGGCCGCGAGACTCACGGCCACGTCGTCGCGATCTGATCGAACAGCCCGTTCACCGCCCCGCCCAGCGACCCCACAGCCACGAAGATCGCGACGGCGATCCCCGCGGCCATGATCGCGTACTCCACGGTCGTGGGCGCCGATTCGTCCGCCCAGAGCGCGCGCAGGGCGACGTGAAGGAGTCGGCTCATACGGCCTCCTGCGCCGGTCAGTGCACGAGCTTAGGGGGAGGAAGGAGCCCGAAGAACTCGCAGCCGGCCGTCGCCTTCGTCGGTACGTCGCAGTGGAGCGTCAGGACCAGCACCTTGGAGTTCTTCTGCCAGCACTCGGAGCCCGGCGGGAGCGGCTGGTCCTTCGGGAAGTTCTTCACCAGACCTGCGTAGGCGACCGTCACGCTCGCGAACGCGACGAGCGGCGCGGACTTCACGAACTTCGAGTCCGTCCCCCCGGTGGTCGAGCACGTCCCGCTCGGCGGCGGAGCCTCGCAGGGGAGGTCCATGATGGGGACGGGATACGGCCCCTTGCCCACCAGGAACGCGAAGTCGTCGATCGTCGGGTTCAGGTTCGAGCCGTTCGAGACCTCGATGAGGACGTTCGGATCCGCGAAAATGGGCGACCCGCAGGTCGGGGGGTCGGTCTTGAACCCGTCGAGCATCATGCGGATGTAGCTCGTGCTGACGTCCGGGTACTGGTTCAGCACGGTGAAGCCGATGTTGTCGGAAGAGTCGCTGTGGAAGTAGAGCGGCAGGCCCTCCTCGCAGGTCTTGAGGCCGCCGGTCGCGTTCAGGATCTGGCACTTCGCGAACGCGAGCGGCAGGCCGCACTTCTCCTCGCACGGCCCCCCCCGCACGGCGATCGCGTCGGCGCCGACGTCGGCCGTGTTCTTGCCTCCGGCGAACACCGGAAAGAACACCGGGGCGGGATTGTTGCCCGCCCGGGTGGCGGTGACGTGCACCGCGTTCGTGGCGTGCAGGAGGTCGACGGTCGCGGTGGGGTCCGAGATGGGGAAGAACTTCTTCGAGTTCACGCTCCAGTACCCGAACTCGACGGTGGTGTCGGAGTTCTTGAGCTGCTGGATGTCCGTCGAGTGCCGGCCCGTGTAGTCGAACGCGGCGAGGCGCGCCTTCGCGACCCCCTCGGCCGTGCCGTCCAGATCCCACGCGCCCCCGAGCGCGCCCGCGTCACTCGCGTTCTGCAGCTCCCCCCGGACGGACATCAGGTGCCCGACGTTGAGCGAGAGCGCCATGAACCCGCCGAGCACGAGCAGCATGATCGCGACGATCACCGCGACCGCTCCGCGCTCCCGCCTCGTTCCTCGCGCGCGCATGACGTCCCTCTCACCGGCTGGGGGGCACCGACGGCGCGAGCGGCCGCTGCCGGTCGCGAGTGGTCTGGGGGGTCAGCATGAGGACCTGCGGCTCCTCGACCTTCTCTCCCTTCGGCGCGAGGCTCTTGCGGTAGGTCTCCGCGATGATCGTCGCCTCCTGCGAGTCGAGGCCGTTGAGCGCCGCGGGCGCGGGCACGCGAGGCGCGCCGGGGTTCGCTTGCTGCGCGACGAAGATCTCCCGCATGGCCCGGCCATGCGTCTCCGTCAGGTGCTCTCTCGCGCACCCGGCCGCGAGGGCGGCGAGCGCCGTGAAAACCAGCGTCTTCATTGCATCCTCCCCGAGGGCACCTTCTCCGGCCGCGCGGGCTCCGACGGAACCGCGCGGTCGAGCTTCTTGGCGACCTCTTCCAGGTTTGCGCGCGCGCGGGCGAAGCCCGGGGCGAGCCGCACGGCGTCCGAGTACGCCGCGAACGCCTGCGGCAGGTTTCCGGCGAGCTCGTACGCGTAGCCGAGGTTGTTCTTCGCCTCTGCCGGCGAGCCGCCGGAGGCGAACTGCTGCGCGGCGCGCGTGAAGTCGCCCGCCCGCGCGTACGCGAAGCCGAGGTTGTTGTGGTAGCGCGCCGGCATCGGATCGAGCCGCACCGCCTGCTGCAGGCGGGCGAGCGCGTCCTGCGTGCGCCCCTGCCGGTAGAGGGCCCAGCCCCAGTCGCTCAGGTACGCCGCGTTCTGCGGGGCAAGCTCCGCCGCGCGCCGGTGATGCCCCTCCCCGTCCGCCCAGCGCTTCGCCTCGTCGTCCATGATCGCCAGCGCCGCGTGGGCCGGGGCATAGTCGCGGTCCATGCGCAGCGCCTCGCGCAGATCGTCCTCGGCGTCGCCGGTGTTGCCTTGCCCGCGGTAGGCCCGTGCACGGAGCGTCAACGTCGCGGCCGACCGCCCTTCGCTCTCGTGGATGGCCTGGATGGCGGCGAGCGCGTCGCCGTACTGGCGGCGATCGACGAGATCGCGCGCGACCGCGAGCCTGACGCCGGACACTCCCTCCTGGGAGGCGCGACGCGTCGTGGCGCAGGCGGAGAGGAGGACGGCGGAGAGCATGACGGCGGAGGACACCGCGAGCGAGCGCGACCGGTTCATCGATGTCCCCCGAGCATGGGCATGAGGGTCTTCATGATGTTCACCGCGGCGGGGCCGATGATGACCGCGAACAGCGCGGGGAGGATGCAGAGGACGAGCGGCAGCGTCATCTTCACGGCGACGTACGCGGCGCGCTCCTCCGCGCGCTGCATGCGGCGGATGCGGATGCCCTCGGCCTGGACCCGCAGCGCAGACGCGATGCTCGTGCCGAACAGCTCGGTCTGCGTGAGGGTCGCCGCGAGCGCGCGCAGCTCGGGGGAGCCGGTCCGGGCCGCGAGCCGCCGGAACCCGTCCATCCGCGGGATGCCGGCCTTCACCTCCAGGAACGTGAGCCTCAGCTCGCTCGAGAGGAGCGGCCACGCCAGCGCGATCTCCGCCGACACCCGCTGGAGCGCCGCGTCGAGCCCCAGGCCCGCCTCCACGCACGTGACGAGCAGGTCGAGCGCGTCCGGGAGGGCGCGATCGATCTGGCGGAGACGCTTGGTGATGCGCGACGACAGCCACAGGTTGGGCAGGAAGAAGCCCGCACCGGCCAGCCAGATCGCGATGCCGAGGGCGAACCGCACGGGCTCGGCCCGGGAGGCGTTCACGAACAGGAACCCGAACAGCAGGCCGAACGAGAGCACCGCCTTGGAGGCGACGAACAGGTGAGGCGCCCGCGTCGAGCGGAACCCCGCCCAGACGAGCTGCCGGCGCAGTCGTGATGCCGCGTCCTCGTCACCCTGCGAGGTGTTCCCGCGCGACGCCTCCGGCGCGCCGACGTCGAGCCGCTCGCCCGAGACCACCGCCGCGGCGGGCGCGTGGGGATCCGGCGACGCCGCGCGAAGCCGCCGCACCGCGGGATCGGCGCCGGCGCGGAACGAGCGTGCTGCCGCCCCGAGCGACGCGACGGCGATCGTGGCGAGGCATCCCATCGCGAGCGTGAGCGGGTCGATCGGCATGCGCTAGATCTCCAGCTGCGTCAGGCTTCGGAGCCACACGATCCCCGCGGCCCAGCTCGCCAGGGCGTAGCCCACGATCCAGTGGCCCGACGGGTTCTCGGCCAGCGTGCGCAGGTATCCGGGGTTCATCACCGACACCGCGAGCGCGACGATGATCGGCAACACGCCGAGCACCCACGCCGACGCGCGACCCTCACCGGTGAGGGCGCGCAGCTTGCCGTAGAAGCGGTACCGCTGGCGGATGGTGTCCGAGATCTTCTCGAGGATCTCGGCGAGGTTGCCGCCTGTCTCGCGCTGGATCACCGCCGAGACGGCGAAGATCTTCACGTCGGAGTTCCCGGGGCAGCGATCCGCCATGTGAAGCACCGCCTGCTCGAGCGAGAGCCCCAGCCGCTGCTCGTCGTACCCGCGCGCGAACTCGATGCACACTGGCTCGGGCATCTCGCCGGCGACCACCTGGAACGCGGAGGTGAGCGCGTGCCCGGCCCGGAGCGAGCGCGCCATCATCTCGAGCGCCTCGGGGAGCTGCTCGGAGATCTTGCGACTGCGTCGGCTCCTGGCCGAGAGGACGGACAGGAGCGGCGCGCCGGCGCCCGCCACGCCGAGCAGCAGGGCGATGGGGAGCCCGAGCCGGAGGACGAGGCCGAGCAGCAGCCCCGTCCCCGCCGCCGCGGCGGAGATCCCGAAGAGCTGCGCCACGGTCCAGCGCGAGTCGGCCTGCTCGAGGAGCGTTTCGAGGTAGCTGACGCCGGGGAGCGGCGTCACCAGCCCCTCGGCCCACGCCTGGCGCGCGATGCGCCCGCGGCGGAGGAGCTCGGCGTCGAGCGCACCCTCCCTGCCGATGGCGCGCAGCCGCCGGCGCAGCTCGGCGCGGCGCCGGTCGCCGACGAACTGGAAGCCGTAGTAGATGGCCTCCACGCCCGCGAAGATGCCGAGCGCGACCGCGGCGATCAGGAGCTCGCGCATCAGCGCTCCTCCAGCACGTGCGCGGCGATGGCCGCGGGGTCCACGCCGAACTGCGCGATCCGGCTCATCGCCCGCGCCCGGATGCCGGTCGCCATGAACTCGCCGATGACCTTGCCGGTCGAGTCCACGCCGCGCTGCTCGAACCGGTAGATCTCCTGCATGGTGATGGCGGCGCCCTCCGTCCCGGTGATCTCCGCGATCGACATGATGCGACGGCGGCCGTCGGTACCGCGGTTCAGCTGGGCGATGATGTTGAGCGCGCGAGAGATCGTGGCGCGGGTCGCGCCCTCGCTGAGCGGCACGCCGCTCATGCCGATCATGGCCTCGATGCGGGAGAGCGCGTCGCGCGGCGTGTTCGCGTGGACGGTCGTCATCGAGCCCTCGTGGCCCGTGTTCATCGCCTGCAGCATGTCGAGCACCTCGCCGCCGCGGACCTCGCCGACGACGATGCGGTCCGGGCGCATGCGGAGCGCGTTCTTCACGAGGTCGCGCGCGAGGATCTCGCCCTTCCCCTCGATGTTGGCCGGGCGCGTCTCGAGCCGCACCACGTGCCGCTGCTGGAGCTGGAGCTCGGCGGAGTCCTCGATGGTGACGATGCGCTCGGCGTCGGGGATGAACGACGAGAGCGCGTTGAGGAGCGTCGTCTTGCCGGCGCCCGTGCCGCCGCTGATGAGCACGTTCAGCTTCGCCTTGACGCAGGCGCCCAGGAAGCCGACCGCCTCCGGAGTGAGCGCGCCGTTCGAGACGAGGTCGCGGACCTTGAGGGGGGAGACGCCGAAGCGCCGGATCGAGAGGATGGGGCCGTCGATCGCGAGCGGCGGGATGATCGCGTTCACGCGCGAGCCGTCGGCGAGGCGAGCGTCCACCATCGGCGAGGTCTCGTCCACGCGCCGGCCGACCTGGGCGACGATCCGGTTGATGATCTGCTGCAGGTGCCCGTTCGAGCCGAACCGGACCTGCGTGAGCTCGAGCTTGCCGCGCCGCTCGACGTAGACGGTCGAGTAGGTGTTGACGAGGATGTCCGAGATCGTCCCGTCGGCGAGGAGCGGCTCGAGGGGCCCGAGGCCGGTGAGCTCGTCGAGGAGCTCCCCCACCATGCGCTCCCGCTCGAGCTGGTTGAGCGGCAGCTCCGACCGACCGATCTCGCCGGAGAGCACCGCCCGCAGCTCCTCCCGGCGGCGCTCCGCCGGAAGCCGCTCGAACGCCTGGAGGTCGAGCTTGTCGATGATGCGACGATGTAGCTCGGTCTTGAGGTCGTGGAATACCTCCGGCGCCGACTCCGGCGCGAGCGCCGCGGCGGCCGGGGCCGCGCTCGCGCGCTGGCGCAACCGCTCACCGAGTCCCACGTCCGCCTCCCGTCAGCCGCCGCCACCACGAGGTGCGCGCGGAGGACTTCGCGCCCTCGGCGTCGAGCAGCGCCGCGAGCGCCTCGACGTCGCGCGTGATCGGGGCGCGGGCTCCCACCTCGGCGAGCGTCGCGCCGCGCCCGACCGCTTTCGCGAGCAGCGCGAAGTCGTTCGTGACCGTGGCCGTGACCGGCAGCCGGACCGTGTCGGCGACCACCTCGCGCGTGACGTTCGAGCGCGCCTGGTAGCGGTTGACGACGAGGAGCAGCTTCGAGTCGTCGTAGCCCAGCTTCCGGAAGATCTCGACCGTGCGCTGGGCGTTCCGCACCGCCGGGACCTCCTGCGTCACGACCAGGACGACGCGATCGGACGCGTCGAGCGCGGCGAGCGAGAGCTCGTCGAAGCCGTGGATCCCGTCGAGGACCACGCTCCCGTAGTGCTGGCGCAGAAACCCGATGAGCTGTGTGATCGCGGAGGCGTCGATCTTGTCGGCCTCGTCGAGCCGGTCGCCCTGCGCGAGCACGCTCATCCCGGCGCGGTGCCGCGCGATGGAGCTGTCGAGCAGGTCGCGGTCGAGCCGGCGAAGGTTCGCGAGAACGTCGGACACCGTGTAGGTGCTCTGCAGGTCGAGCAGCGACATCGCGTCCCCGAGCTGCAGCTCGAGGTCGACGAGGCACGCCCGCGCGCCGCGAGCCGCGATCGACGCCGCGGAGTTAGCGGCGAGCGTCGTGGCGCCCATGCCCCCCTTGGCTGGGAAGAACGCCGTCACCGAGCTCGCCGCGGCCGTGGGCGTGGGGCGCACGAGCGAGCGGACCGCCAGCTCCAGCCGCTCGGCCTCGCCGGCCACGACGTACTCGCGCGCGCCGGAGCGCATCGCGCGCAGGATGAGGTCCGGGTCCTTCGCCGCGCCGACCACCGCGACGCGCACGCCGCCCGCCGCGAGCCCGGAGATCGAGCGGAACGCCGTCTCGGGGTCGCCGTTCAGGCCCACCACCGCGACTGCGGGCTTCCCGGGCTCGGCGACGGCGCGGGCGGCGTCGCTGACGTTCTGCAGGGGAAGATCGTCCAGCGCCGAGAGCAGCGCGGTCTGCACGCTCGCCTCGAGCCCGGTGACGAAGAACGGGATCGTGTCCATGGTCGCTCCCTTCACTGGCTGAAGCCGCTCTGCCCGGACGCGCCACGCTCTGCGCTCGGCGGCTGCCTGCGGTCGGCGACCTCGGCGCTAGTGCCCTGGCTGCCGAGCAGGTAGAACGGCAGGTCGCCGGGATCGTTCATCTCGTACTCGGTCGGCAGCCGTGGCAGCTCGTGCGGCGCGACGGGCTTCACGAGGTGGGCGGTCACGACCACGACGAGCTCGCTCTCGTCGCGCTGGAACGCCTGCGAGCGGAAGAGCGCGCCGACGATCGGGATGGAGCCGAGGAGCGGGAACTTCGCGATCTGCGAGCGGATCCGGTCCGCCACGAGCCCCGCGATCGCGAAGCTCTGGCCGTCGGCGAGGCGGATGCTCGTCTCGCTCTGGCGCGAGGTGAGGCCGGGGACGCTCGTGCCCGCGATCGTGACCGCGAGGCTCGGATCGATGTCGCTCACCTCCGTCTTCATGGAGAGGTGGATGGCGTCGCCGATCACGGTGGGCGTGAACTGGAGCTGGATGCCGAACCGCTTCCACTCGACCGACGTCTGGCCGAACGAGGACGCGATGGGGATGGGCAGCTCGCCGCCCGCGAGGAAGCGCGCGTCCTGACCGGAGAGCGCGACGAGGGTCGGCTCGGCGAGCGACTTCGCGAGGTTGTTCTGCTCGAGCAGGTTCAGCATGACGCTGAACGGGAAGTCGCCCATGTGCGACAGGAACACCGAGAACGCGTTCTGGAACGTCCCCGACGGCACGTCCGGCGGAAAGCCGTTTCCGGCGAGGCCTCGCGGGCCCGTGCTCGGGATCGCGGGATTCTGTGCCGTGTTCAGGAAGTCTCCGGGCAGCGTGCGGTTGCTGAAGAGGCCGCCGACCGTCTTGAAGTCGTCCGACTTGTGGAAGAAGTTGACGCCGAGCTCGCGCAGGCCCGTGCGCGCGACCTCTGCGAACCGGACCTGGAGCTGTACCTGCTGCACGCCCGACACCTGGATGAGGTTCGCGACCTTCTCCGCGTGCAGGCGGGCGACCTCCGCGACGCGCTCCGGCAGCCGCACGTCCGTGACCTGCCCCGAGAGGACGACGAGGTCGCCGCTCGAGGTGATGTTCACGGTCTCGCCGGGGAAGAGCTGCTTCACCTGCGTGCGCAGCGCCTCGAGGTTCCGTCCGACCTGGAGCGCGATCACGAGCGGCTGGTTGTCACGGTTCCAGAGCGTGAGGTCCGTGGTGCCGACCCCCTTCGCCGTGAGCAGCACCTGGTTCGGCGTCACGACCTTCAGGTCCGCGACCTCGGGGTTCGCGACGGCGATGCGACCGATCTGCTCCGACAGGATGAGGAGCCGGTTCTGGCCCGCCTCGAGCGTCATCTCGCGGGCGGCCCCCATCTCGCGATCGATGCGCAGCGCGGGGGTGGTCTGCGCCCCGTCCTGCGCGGCGGCGGGCCCGGCGACGACGAGGAGCGAGGCGAGGAGCGCACGGGCGCGGTGGGGGATCATTGGCGCGATTCCTTCGTGAAGTCGCGGCGCTCGAACATGTCGCCGCGGAGGATCTCGACCGTCTGCTTCTCGGCGGGCGCGGGCTTCACCTCGACGACCGGTGCGCGCGCGCGGTGGCGCGAGGACACCGCGGTGACCTTCGGGCCGGGCGAGCCCGCCGTGGGCGCCGCCGCGGCGGGACGCTCCGGCTCGCGGCCGCCGGCGAGCAGGATGGGGGGCGTGATGCCGGGCGTGGCGAGCATGTCCTCGTCCGCGCCGCTCCGGAGGCTGAGGAGGATCTGGCCCTTGCTCGCGCTGAGGGCGAGCTTCTCGGACTGCTCGCCGTCGACCATGAGGGTCGCGACCGTGGCAGGCATCGCCTTGTCGAAGTTGCGGTCCGCGCGCTCGACCTCCTTGCCGACGGCGAGCACGCGCACGTTCTGGAGCACGATCTTGGACATCGGGGGCTGACCCGCGGCGTCCGACGGCTTCATCGTGACGATCACGTCCACCGCGTCACCGGGGTGCAGGAACCCCGCGACCCCGACGACGTCGTCCACGCGGACGGCCACGGCGCGCATCCCGGGCGGCAGGATGGCCGCGAGGCCGGCGGCAGTGCCGGGCGGGGCGAGCCGGCCCGCCAGGATCGGCTCGCCCTTCGTCGTCGCCGAGGTCACGACGCGGCCCACGAGCGCGGCCGGATCCGCCGAGGTCCCCTGCGGCGTCGAGCCGGAAGGCCACTCGATGACGGCGAGCGACTCCGCCCGGAGCGTGGTCGCCGACGGGATGTCCACCGCGGCGACGACGACCTTCGTGGTGGGGACCCGCGCCGCCGACGCCTTCGCCTCGAGGTAGCGCGTGAACAGCACCGCCGTCGCCATCGCCGCGATCGCGGCGATCCCGAGGAACAGCGCCGCTCGAAGACCGGTGCGCCTCGCGCCTCGCTCCGCCGCCCGCCGCAGGTTGCTGCCCGCCCGATCGCCACCGCCCGAGCTCGTCATCGTCGATCCCCCTGCTGCTGCGCTCAGCGGCGCATCTCGGCCGTCGCGACGATCCGCGCCGGCATGATGTCGTTGAAGAGAAGCGTGAACGATCCCCCCGGACAGTCGACCGCGACCCTCACGGAGCCGATGGGATCAGGGATGTCGAAGCTGCAGGTCGAGGCGTCGATCCCAGCGACGCCCAGGTACTCGCTCGCCCGGGCCTCGGCGACGCCGGCCGGATCCGAGTCGGCGATGCTCCCGGCGCGCGCGCCCTCCCGGGCGGCGTTGACGATGATCTCGCGCTGGAAGAAGTGGAAACCCCACTCGATGGCACCCAGGCAGAGCAGCATCAGCACCGGGACCACGAGCGCGAACTCGACGGCCGCAGCCCCCCGAGCCCACGCGCGACCCGTTCGCGCCTTCATGGCGTGCCCCCCGTGAGGATGGCGAACAGCGCGCCGACGGCGAGGGCCGCGCCCGCCGGGACGGGCGCGCGGCCGTGCTCCGCCGCGAGCGACACACGAGTGGGGGCAGCGCCGAGCGCCACCGCCACGAGGTTCCGCCGCATCTCGCTCCGCGCGCGCAGCGAGGATGCGCCGAACGCGACGAGCGAAAGGACGCCCGCCGCGATCGCCGCGGCGAGCAGGTACGCGGGGAGGCGCTCCAGCCCGACCCACGCGGCCGCCGCCGCGCCCAGCTTCAGATCCCCGCCCCCGACCATCCGGTGCGACCACGCGGGCCACAGCAACGCCCCGACGATCACGATCCCGCCGACCGCACCCGCCGCGCCCCTGCCACCGTGCACCGCCGCCTGCGCGGCGACGCCCGCGAGGGCGAGCGCGACGGTGAGGGCGTTGGCGATGCGGTGGTGCGCCACGTCGGACGCCGACGCGATCGCGAGGAGGGCGCTCAGGAGCGCGAAGTGCGAGAGCGGGTAGCTCATGGGGTCCGTTCGCGCCGGCCGCGGGACGCCTCGGCCGGCGCGTCGAGGATCACGAAGACCGCTACGGCGCCGAGACCGAGCCGGCGACGCTGTTGAACGTGGTGCTCAGGTTCGTCCCGAGGAGGCCCACGGCCGTGATGATCACGACCGCGATCAGGGCCACCATCACGCCGTACTCGACCGCCGTCGGCGCCGCCTCGTCCTTCCACAGCTTCCTCAGCATCTGAGTCATTGCCTGCCCCTTTCACTCACGCGAACGGTGCCCCCGTCGCGATGGTCCACACCGGCTGGGTGTGCCGTGCTCGCGCCCGCCCCCAGCCGGGCGTGCGGAGCGATCCCCGAGCGCCCGCGAGCGCCGGGAAACCTCTGCGGGCGGTCGCTCCTCCCAGGCCCATTCGGCGTCCGCACGGCGTCGTCGCCTCTCGAGGCGAAGAAGCTCGTCCGGTCGTCGCCGCGGCGCCTGCTCGGTTACTTCCCCCACATGCTCTCGACTGCTCTGCGGAGGTGCGGACGGTTGCCGTTCATCGGGAGTCCTGGGACCTCGGGACACTCGCTCGAGACGATCGTTCGTCGCCGGTCGAAAGCGAACGTTCTGCCTGCTGGACGCGCGGATCAGCGCGCGTCCCTGCTCGCTCTGCGAGTGAACGCGACCCAACAGGTTCCGGGCCTCGTATTAGGCCCGTCGGGTGCGTCGCGAAGGCGGGACCTTCTGCGGGGGCCCCACCGTTCGGGGCCCGTACACAGCGTGCTAGCATCGGAGCGCATGAGCGATCGGGTGACCAGCGCCGGGCTCTGGACGGCCTTCACGAACGTCGCGCTGGCAGCGCTCTACGGCGGGTTCGCCCTCACGCACGTCCACAGCTTCCAGGATCGCCCGCGCGCGAGCGTGCTGCTCATCGGCCTGTTCGAGACGCTGCTCGCGATCTTGTTCGTCGTCCGGCGCCAGGCAGCGGCCACCTCGAGCTCGCCTTCGGCGTGGGTGAGCACGCTCGCCGGGACGTACCTGCCGCTCCTCCTGCGCCCCGCGCCCGATGGGAACGATCTGTTCGCCGCGCAGGTGGTGCAGGCGATCGGAACCGCGCTCGGCGTCGCCGGCCTGATCTCCCTGAACCGCAGCGTGGGCCTCCTGCCGGCGAACCGCGGCATTCGCTCCGGCGGTGCCTACCGCCTCGTGCGCCACCCGCTCTACGCCTCGTACATGGTCGCGCACCTCGGCTACGTCGCGAGCAACTTCACCGTGAGGAATGTCGCGGTGGCGATCGCCGCGTTCGCCGCGCAGCTCGTCCGCATCCGCGGCGAGGAGGAGTTCCTCTCGCGCGATCCCGAGTACGCCGCCTACCGGGCGCGCACGCGCTGGCGGCTCCTGCCGTTCGTGTACTGAGCGGGCGCTGAGCGATGACAGGGACCGCGGACACGCTCGACGGGGAAGCTCGGCCACGGCGCGGTCGCCAGGGCGGGCGTCTCATCGCCGCCTGGCTCGTGGGGCTCGCGCTGCTCTCCGCCCCCGTCGTGTGGCGCGCGATGGGGGGCGCCGTCGAGGTGCACGCGTTCGTGATCCCCTCGCCCTCGCGCGTGCCGGTGCTCGAGGTGACGCGCGGCGTCCCCGATCGCGCGCGGCCCGTCGCGCTCCTCGTGCACGGGTTCCACTGCAACAAGTCGATGATGGTGCCGCTGGCGAGGCGGCTCGCCGCGAGCGGGGTCGACGCCTACGCGATCGACCTGCCTGGCCACGGGGCCTCGCGCGAGCCCTACTCGGACGCGCGCGCGGTCGCTGCCGCGCGGGAGGCGCTCGACGCCATCGCGGCGATGCGCGGGGTGGCGCGAGCGCGCGTCGGGCTCGTGGGCCACTCGTACGGTGCGAGCGTCCTCGCCCGCGTCGCGGGCCAGGACCCGGGGCGCCCCACGCTCGTGATGATCGGGCCGGGCTACGAGGGCGGGCTCTCGCCCGCCACCGGCAACCTGCTCGTCGTCACCGCCGAGCACGATTACGGGTTCATCGCGGGATTCGCCGAGGACATGCTGCGCGACGCCTCCGCTGGCACGCTCGAGCGGGCAGGCGAGCGCAGCGGTGAGCTCGCGCGGCGCGACGCGCGCGCCTGGCAGGTGGTCCCCGGAGCGGACCACCTCTCGCTCCTCGTCAGCCCGGCGGTGATGCGCGACACGCTCGCCTGGCTCGAGCCCGCGCTCCGCCCGACCGCCGACCCTGCCGCGGCCGTGGTGACGCCGCGCCTCGCCGGAGCCCTCGCGCTCCTCGCGCTCGCGGGGGCGGTCCTCCTCTCGGTGCTCGTCGCACGGGCGGGCGCGTGCGCCTCGGCGGCCGAGCCGAGCAGTCCGCCCGTGGCGAGCCGCGCGTGGCTCGTCGCGATCGGCGTGCTCGCGATCGGGATCGGGCTCCTCACGGCGCACGCCGTGACGCCGCTCGCGCTCGTGCGGCTGGGGGAGGGAGAGCGCGTGGCGTCGCTGCTCGCGGTGGCCGGCGTCGCCGCGAACGCGCTCGCGCTCGCGCGGTGGAGGCGGGCGCCGGGACCGGGAGCGCAGCAACTCGTCCGGGCGTTGCCGCCGGCGCTCCTGGCGGCGGCGCTGGTGTACGTCGCGGCGCTCGCCGGCGTGGACCGCGAGCTGTACCACGTGTCGCTTCTCGACTCCGCCCCCGAGCGGCGCGCAGCGGTGGTCGTGCTCGCCGCGGCGCTCTTCCCCTTCTTCGCGTTCGTGCAGGGTGTGGTCGGTCACGCGGGGGCGGACGAGGTCGGCGTCCGGCCCCGTGCGCGCACCGCAGCCGCTGTGGCGGTACTGTATGGCGCCGCCGCCGCCGTGCTCCCGCTCGCGGGCCCGCGGCTCGGCCGCTTCACGCTCTTCGTCGTCGCGATCGGCGCGTTCTGCGCCGTGGTCAGCGCGCTGCTCGACCGCGCCGCTCGCAACCCCGCCGTCGGCGCGATCTTCTCCGCGACGGTCACCGCGTGGGTGCTCGCGGTCGGCTTCCTCCGGTACTGACCATGTCGACCTTCGTCGGACACTCGCTCGCCGCCGCCGTCGTCGCCGCCTCTGCCGGCGATCGCCTCCGCGCGGAGCGTCCGCGCGCGGTCGTGGCGCTCGCGATCGCCGCTGCGCTCCTCCCCGACCTCGACGTGCTCTTCCTGCTGTGCGGGCCGGGGGCGGCGTCGCACCGCGGCCTCTCGCACAGCCTGCTGTTCGCGACGGCGTCGGCGGGCCTGCTGGCGCTCGCGGCGCGTCCGCTCGTGCGCGCTCCGCTGGGGCGGCTCTTCGCCGTGCTGCTCGTCGCAGCCCTGTCGCACCTGCTCCTCGACTTCCTCATGGGCGCCGGACCGCCCATCCGGCCGTTCGCGCCCTTCGACGAGCGCGGGTTCCTCGCGCCGGTCCGCCTCCTCCCGATCGCGTACTACGCGCGGTCGGCAGAGGGATACCGGTCGGCCGGGTTCCTGCTCCGGAACGGGCTCGCCGCCGCGCTCGAGCTCGCGATCCTCGCTCCCCCGCTCCTCCTGCTGAAGCCGGCGTGGGGTGCGAGGACGCGCGCGCTCGCCGCGACGCTCAGCGTCGCCGCGGTCCTGGCCACGCTCGCGCTCTACAACTGACGGCGCTGCCCCGGAGCAGCAACGTTCAGCGGCTCCGCGGCGGCGCTTATGCCGTCACGACAGCTCGCTCACCGCCCCCTCCAGCGCCCCGGCGACCATGGCTAGCGTCCGCTCCACCTGGGCCCGCGCCTCGGGCGTGAACGTCTCGTCGTCCTCCGCGAGCAGATCGAGCTGCTCGGAGACGTACGAGGCGAGGGCCGGCTGGGACGACTCGAGCGCGGCGGGCTCCTGCTCCAGCGTGCGCAGCGCGCCGAAGTCCACCGCGGCGAGGCGATCGCCGAAGGCCTGGTCGAACATCACCCAGGTCTCGAACGCCAGCTCCTGCGCGGCGCCCGCGCCGGACTCGGGCAGCGGCGCGGCCTCGAGCCAGGCGACGAGGTCGGGCTGCACGTTCATGAAGCGATCGCGCCGGCGCTGCACCTCGCGCGGCGCCTGGGCGGCGAGATGGCGCCAGACGGCCTCCACGAGCTCGGGCGCGAGCTCGGTGCCGCTCTGCGAGCCGCGGTCGGGCAGCTCCGGCAGGGGCTCCTGCGCGGCGACCACGTTCGCCGGCGGCGGTGACTCCTCCTCGGGGCCGCCGCCCGCGGCGACGCGCGCCCACAGGCCGAAGAGGTTCGCGTAGAGCCGGCGCGCCTCGTCGGGCGAGGCGAAGTGCGGCTCGCCGGAGAAGACACCCGGGATCACCGCGGAGCGCGGCTCGCCCGCCGCCTGCGCGCGCCGGAACGCCTCGGCGACCTCGGCGGCGTCGTGGCGCGAGCCCGCGCGGGCGAGCAGCGCGGTCAGCACCTCGGCGCCCTCGTACGCGGGCGGAATGCCCTGCGCGGCGTCGCGGTCGCGATCGCGGTCCTTCGGGGAACGGCGGCTCATTTCTCCTCCCGGTGCGCGAGCGCGGCGAGACGGCGGACGACCGCGCGCGGCATGAAGCGGACGGCGGTCGAGGTGAGGCGGTAGACGGCGGTGGGGACGTGGACGACGGCGCGCCGCTCGATCTGCGCGAGCGCCTCGCGCGCCGCCTCGTCGGCGGTGAGCAGCCCCGGCACGCGCGCGAAGCGGCTCCCGACCCCGGCGACCTCACCGAACTCGGTCGAGACGGGCCCCGGGCAGTAGGCGCCGACGTACACGCCCGTGCCGCGAAGCTCCTCGGCGAGCCCCTCCGAGAACGACAGCACGAACGCCTTCGTCGCGCCGTAGACGCTCATGTAGGGCGTCGCCTGGAAGGCCGCGGCCGACGCGACGTTGAGGAGGACGCCGTCGCCTGCGGCGCGCAGGTCGGGCAGGAGCGCGTGCGAGAGGAGGACGAGCGTCTCGCAGTTCAGCCGGATCATCTCGCGCACCCGGGCCGGGTCGAGCCGCTCGAACTGGCCGTAGGCGCCGAAGCCGGCGTTGTTCACGAGCCAGGCGGCGCCGCCGTGCTCGCGCGCGGCCTCGGCGACCTTCTCGGGCGCACCCTCCCGGGCGAGATCGACCGTGAAGGGGATGATCTCGGCCTGGCCGAGCGCGCGCGCCTCGGCGGCGAGGGTCTGGAGCCGCTCGATGCGGCGAGCGATCGCGAGCACGGGGCGGCCGCGGCGGGAGATGTCGCGGGCCAGGGCGGCGCCGATGCCGGCAGATGCGCCGGTGACGACGGCCAGCGTGGGACGAGGGTCGGTCGGGGACATGCGCGCCGCAAGGATAATGGCGATCGGGCGCGGTGGCGCGTGGGGCGACCGGCCGGGGCGTCGATTCGTCGCTCTCCGCCGGATTCGACTCGTCCCGGCCGCCAAAGGCGAGAGCCCCGCCTTACGGACGGGGCTCCCCCAAAGACGGCGCCGTGGCGCCTACTGGCAGGCGTTCCCGCCCTGATTCTCGACCGGCTTGCAGGCGGGGCCGCGGATGCCGCTGTTCGAGCGGGAGATGCACACCGGGGTGCCGCTCGTCGTGTCCCAGAAGTTGGCGGGCACCCACTGCTCGCTGCTGGCGCCCTCGACAGGCTGCAGCGTCACGCCCACCACGCTGCACACGAGCTGGCCCTCGTAGGAGGACGAGGTGCAGGCGGAGTTGCCCGGCTTGTTCGTGGCGGTGAGCACGAGCGTGACGTTCTTCGGCGCACACGCCGCGGAGCCGCCGCTGCAGGTGTCGAACGAGCGGCCGCAGCCGTCGCAGTGGTGCGTCCGGACGTTGCCCGTCGTGCAGTTGCAGCCGGACAGGTCCGCGTTGACGTTCCAGAGCCAGCCGCCGACGGGCTTGCCCTGCGCGTTCCTCGCGACGGGCGTCACGTCGGCCGCGTTCTGGATCGAGAACGTCTGCGTGCTGCAGCCGTCCACGACGACCGCGAGCTGCGCGTCGGCGAGCGGGTTCGGGACGAGGACCTGATCATAGAAGCCCTTCGAGAGCTGGACGGTCACCTGGAGCGAGCCTTCGGTGAGGTCCCCGGCGCTCGGGCTCAGGATGATGGCGGGGTCGGCGGCGAGAGAGAGGGAGGGGACGGCGAGGACGACGAGTGCGGCGAGGCGCATGCGAGGGAGTGCTCCGAACTGCGGGGATGCTTGGCACTCTCCAATGGAGGCGGAGGTGGGCGATATCGCGTGGGTGTGTGACACTCTGCCGCACTACACGACGCCGCCTCACCTTCCGCTGCCGCGTCTTTCGCGTTCGTCGCCAAGCTGCCCAGACACGAGCGCCCTCTCCCCGCTGCTCGCGGGAAGAGGGCGCGGAGACTCCGGACCGCAAGCTAGTTGTCGTCGTCTCCGTCCGGCCCGCTCATCGGACAGTTCGGGTTCGGGCAGTCACCGCCCATCATCCCCATCCCCATCCCGCCGCCCATCCCTCCGGCGCCCATGCCCATGCCGGGCATCCCCATGCCGCCACCGCGCATCATCATGCCGCGGCCGCCCATGCCCATCCCCATGCCAGGGCCGGGGCCGTGCCCGAATCGCCGCTGGAAGCGCTCGAGGAAGAGCACCGCGCGGGCGCGCTTGTCGGGGGTGAGGTCCTTCACGAGCGCCTGCGTCGCGTCGCGATCGATCGACTCGAGCTGGCCCCGGGTGGCGTAGAGCCGCTGGATGGCCTGATCGACCTCGGCGGCGGTGACCTTCTCGCCCGACGCCGCGCGGCGCAGGGTCTGGTTTGCCTCCATGAGCTGCTTGTGCGCGGCGAGGCGCTTCTCGTCGGACCTGGCGAGCTGGTCGGAGAGCTTCACCGCCTCGGCCGGCTCGAGGTCGAGCGCCTCGGCGAGCCCGAGGGTGCGCGCGACGCGCATGCGCCGCTCCATCCGCTCCGGATCGGGCTGGCCCATGCCCATGCCCCGCCCCTGCCCGCGCATCGGGCCGGCACCAGGGCCCGGGCCCGGCGGCTGCGCCTGCTGCGCGCCGCCCGGCTTCGGCGGCGGTTGCTGCTGCTTCTGCGGCTGCCCCGCCTGCGCGAAGGCGGCGAGCGGGAACACGAGTGCCGCGATGAGGAGCTTCCTCATACGTCTCTCCCTTCCTTGTCGAACGGGCCGCGGCCGGGGTGGCCGTGCCTCACTGCACCGCGGCTTCCGCCGCGAACGTCGTCTCCTCGCCCTCGGCGAGGGACTGGAGGACCGAGCTGTCCTCCCAGAGCTCATCGGGATCCGGCTCCTGCCACGACGCCGCCTGGACCTGGGCCGTCGCCTGCCCCGCCCCCGCGACGGACGCGGAGGCGAGCTCGGGGTGGTCGCGGTCGCCGGCGGCCCCGCCCAGCGCGAGCGCCGGGCCGCGCAGCTCGACCGCCGTGCCGGAGTGGCCGGCGACGTCGCTCACCCGCGGCAGCTCGCCGAGCTGCGGCCGCCGCTCCCCGGTCACGAACGGCAGGAGCGGCACGAGCGAGAGCGCCGCCACCGCGCCCATCGCGAACGCGATGCGCCGGAGGACGCCGCGCCGCCGCTCGCCCTGGCGCACGGCCTCGACGGCGCGCTCCGGCAGGTCGGCGAGGACGCGCCGCTCGGCCGGGGTGGGCTCCGGCAGCCGCGCGAGCCGGAGCACCTCGGCGCTCGCCTCGACGTCGTCGCGGCAGGCCGGGCAGCTCGCGAGGTGCGCCTCGAGGCGGGCGCGCTCCTCGCCGCGCAGCGCGTTCGCCGCGTGGAGCGAGAGGAGCACGTCGTACTCGCTGCAGGCGGGCGCGGAGCTCATGGCTGGCCCTCCGGGGCGAGCGCGGCGCGCAGCTTTCGCGTGGCGTGGTGGAAGCTCACGCGCGCGGCGTTCTCGCTGATGCCGAGCGTGTCGGCGATCTCGGCGAACGGCAGCTCCGCGTCCACGCGCAGCGTGAGGACCTCGCGCATGCGGCGCGGCAGGCGGACGACGGCGGCCCGGACCGCGGCGGCGCGCTCCGCCTCCTCGAGCGCCTCGACCGCGACGGCCGGGTGGGCCTCGCTCGGCCCGAGCGCCTCGAGCGAGGTGCGCCCGAGGCGCAGCTCGTCGCGCAGGTGGTTCTTCGCGAGGTTCACGGCGATGCGCACGAGCCAGCGGCGGAAGGCGAAGCCCTCGCGCTCGCCGCGGCGGAGCGTGCGGCGCGCCGCCTCGAGGGCGCGCAGGAAGGTGCGCTGCGCGAGGTCGCGGGCGTCCTCCGGCGTGCGCGCGTAGCGACGCACGATGGAGAGGACGAGCCGCTCATGGCGGCGGACCAGGTCGCCGAACGCGTCGTCGTCGCCGACGAGGAACGCAGCGAGGAGCGCGTCGTCGGGAGCGCCCTCGCCCGGGGACGCTCGCGCCGCGCCGCCGGGGAGCACCCGGAACGCCGGTCGTCGCGTCCTGTCTCCGTCGTCAGGCATGCCGTTCGCGCGGGCCACGGCTCATGAGACCCCTTGCCCGCACAGAAGTTAAAAGCTACTCCTACCGGCCGATTTCACGCTCCTTTTCGGGGCGAGACAGGATCACCATGCTCGACCTCAGGGCCGTCGCCCAGGACTTCGAGAGCTTCGAGAGGAAGCTCGCCCGACGCGGGGAGGCGGCCGTCCAGGCGATCGCCCCCGTGAAGCCGCTCGCCGCGCGCCGCCGCGAGCTCAACGTGCTGCTCGAGAAGCAGAAGAAGGAGCAGAGCGACGCGAACGGCCGGATCCGCGAGCTCATGCGGACCGACAAGGCCGCCGGGGAGAAGGCGCGCGCGGAGCTGCGCGTGCTCGGCGACGCGGTGAAGGCGACCGAGCAGGAGCTCGGGCAGGTCGAGGCGGAGATCGAGCGGGTCCTCCTGCTCGTGCCGAACCCGCCGCACGAGTCGGTGCCGGACGGGAAGGACGAGCACGACAACCGCGTCGTCTCGACCTGGGGCGAGAAGGCGAAGCTCGACTTCACGCCGAGGCCGCACTGGGAGCTCGGCGAGGCGCTCGGGATCCTCGAGTGGCAGCAGGCCGCGAAGCTCTCCGGCTCGCGCTTCACGATCTACAAGGGCGCCGCCGCGCGCCTCGAGCGCGCGCTCGCCGCGTTCTTCATCGACGTGCACGCGAGCCGCGGGTACACGGAGATCCTCCCGCCGTACCTCGTGACCGCCGAGACGATGACCGGCACGGGGCAGCTCCCCAAGTTCGAGGAGGACCTCTTCAAGACGCAGGGCGAGTCGCCGCTCTACCTCATCCCGACCGCCGAGGTCCCGGTGACGAACATGCACCGGGGGGAGATCTTCGAGGCGAACCAGCTGCCCATCTCGTACTGCGCCTGGACGCCGTGCTTCCGCGCCGAGGCGGGCGCCGCCGGCCGCGACACCCGCGGCCTCATCCGCCAGCACCAGTTCCACAAGGTGGAGCTCGTGAAGTTCGCGAAGGCGGAGGAGAGCTACGCCGAGCACGAGAAGATGGTGGACGACGCCTGCGAGGTGCTGCGCCGCCTCGGCCTCCACCACCGCGTGTCGCTCCTCTGCGCGGGCGACATGGGCTTCTCGTCCGCGAAGACCTACGACATCGAGGTGTGGTGCCCGGGCCAGGACGCGTACCGGGAGATCAGCTCGGTGTCGAACTGCGAGGACTTCCAGGCCCGCCGCATCCGCGTGCGCTACCGCGGCGAGGGCGGGAAGCCGCGGCTCGCGCACACGCTCAACGGCTCGGGCGTCGCCATCGGCCGGACGGTGGTCGCGATCCTGGAGCAGTACCAGCAGGTGGACGGGACGGTCGTGGTGCCCGAGGCGCTCCGGCCGTACATGGGCGGGCTCGAGCACATCGCGGCGCAGGCGTTTCCGCGGGGGGTGGAGAGGTAGCGGGCGCCTGCCCTCCCCTCCTCCGTTCGTCCCGAGCGTGGCGAGGCCGCAGGCCCGAGCGGAGTCGAGGGACCCCTCCTCCGAACCGCCCGCCGTTACGCGAAATCGAGGGACCCGAGCCCCTCCCCTCGCCTCCCACCCGCCGCCGTGCTTCTCCCCTTGATCCCCGCCCGCCGGTGCCGTATATGGGCCGTCCGCTCGCGCGCGCCGGAAGGCGCCCGCTGGCAAGGTTTCGGAACGAGGACGGATTCGGAGGAGTGGCCGAGCGGTTTAAGGCGGCGGTCTTGAAAACCGCAGAGGGTTCACGCCCTCCGAAGGTTCGAATCCTTCCTCCTCCGCCAGGTGAAGGAGAACGAGGGTTCGGAAAGGTGGCCGAGAGGCCGAAGGCGCTGGTTTGCTAAACCAGTATACGGGGTAACCTGTATCGAGGGTTCGAATCCCTCCCTTTCCGCCAGTCAGTCGTGCAGCAACCCGGCCCAGCGCATCGCGGCCGGCACAGTCGAATAGGCTTCAAGGGCCCTTAGCTCAGTTGGATAGAGCGTCGGACTACGAATCCGAAGGCCAGAGGTTCAAATCCTCTAGGGCCCGCTAGTAAATCCGAGGCCTTGCGTGCTCAACCGCGCAAGGCCTCGTGCTTTTTTGGAGCTTCTTACCGCCTCCTGCCGCACCGCGTTGACCCCTTCGGCTGGCTTTCTGGCCAGCTCTTGTCTAGTCCCTTCGGGTGGAGAATTCGCCCCGAAGCGCCGGAACGGCCCCCTCCCGACGCGCCGCGTCGATGCGCTCCACGGCGGCCTTGAGGTCCCCCTCGTCGACGATGTTGTAGCGGTCGAAGACGGAGCGGGTCTTGTGGCCCGAGAGCTTCATCACGACCGACTCCGGCACGCCGCTCCGGCGCGCGTTCGTGACGAACGAGCGGCGGAGGTCGTGGAACCAGATGCCCGCGTAGCCGGCGCGAGCGCAGGCGCGGCGGAGCATCTTGTTGTGCTCGCTCCACGGCCGGCCGGTGTCCGGGTTCACGAACACGTACGGTGAGTGGAGCTGGCGCGGGTTCTGCCGGAGGATCTCGAGCGCGCGGCTCGTGAGGTAGACGACGCGTGCCTCGTTCGTCTTCGTCTCCTTCGCCGAGAGGCGGATGCACCCGAGCGTCAGGTCCACCTGCTCCCAGCGCAGGAAGCGGAGCTCGGTCTTGCGGAGCCCGGTCTCGTAGTCGAACTCGATGACGGGGGCGAAGGCGGGCGGGGCCGCCTTCAAAACCCGCTCGAGCATGACGGGCTTCAGCACCATGTCACGGGTGTTCGGCTCGTTGAGGAGCGGCACCCCGGCGATGGGGTTCCGCACGAGCGTCCCGCACTCGACCGCGTACGAGATGCAGCGCTTCAGGAGCGCGATCTCGCGGTCGACGGTGCCCGGGGCCGGAGGTCCACCGCGGCGGGTGGGCTCCCTGAAGCGCTTCTCCCGGTACTCCTCGATGTCCTTGCGCGTGAGCTTCGCGGCACGTCGCTCACCGAGGTGCTCGACGAGGTGGCGCGCCCGATCGACGTCGGACCGCCAGCTGTCGTTGTCGCGGCGCGTGATCGGCTCCCAGGCCTTCCAGCAGTCCGCGACCGTGATCTTCGCCTCGAGCTGCCGGTCGAACCAGCGGCCCTCGAACGCGTCGATCTCGAGCTTCGCAAGGAGCATCTTCGCGTGCTGAAGGGTGGGGATCTTCGTCCTCACCCGCTTCAGCTGCCCGTTGGGCAGCTTGATCCATGCATCGAGGCCGAACAGCGTTCGGCCGTCCTTCTCGTACTGAAAGACGCCCATGAGCTTCTCCTTGGCAGGCGGGCGTCGGTGGCGATTCTACCGCGGGTCGCCGGGCCGTGCTGGCGCCCGGCGACCCGCGCCAGCCGCCTACCGACGCGCGAGCAGGGCGTCGAGCTCGGCCCGGTAGAAACGCATCCGCCGCGACCCGAGACGGTGCACCGGCACCTGCCCGCGGCGGACGGCCTGGTACAGCGCGCGGATGGAAGGCAGGCGGAGATACGTGACCGCCTCGCCGGCGGTCATCGTGTCGACCTCGCCGTTCGCGGGCCGCGCCTGGTCGGCGGTCCGCGCCGAAGTCATCGCCGTGAGCTCGCCGCGCAGCGCCTTCATCTCGACCCGCAGAAGCTCGCACGGGTTCGCGACCCCGCCGCACGCCGAGCAGTGCACGTCGGGCGCCGCCGGCGCCCTGTAGTCGCGATCGCGCTCGAACGCGCACGGCAGGCAGAACCAGGCGGCGTCCTTCTTCGCGGTCGTGAGGCTAGGCCACATCGTCCGAGCCCTCCTCCTCGCCGTCGACGCCGCCGTCCGCGAGCCGCGGAGCGTCCGCCGCGATCGGCTCGCCCAGCAGGTTCGCGGGCTGGACCACGACCACCTCGTCGATGCCATGCAGCGTGCGCGGCACCGTCTTGCTGCGCTCCGCGAGCGCCGCCGTGATCGCGTCGGCGTTGTCGATCGCCGCCGCCGCGAAGTCGAGCGTGGCGCAGGCAAGCCCGCCCTTGTTCACGCGGCACGCCTTCGCGGCGCGCCGGAGCTGCTTCGAGGACTTCTCGAAGATCGCGTCGACACTGATCGGCCCGGCGCCCTTCACCTTCGTCTTCATGAGTGTGCTCCTGGAGTGTTTGGTGGCGCAATGGCCACCTGATCCATTCAAGCGTCGAGTTCGTGGAAAGCAATAGGGCCGGTTCATGATTCCGGAACACGGCAATGGGCGAGCTCACCCAGCGCGAGCTCGCCCACTCTCGGCGCATGAGGACGGGGACGGCCAGGGTGTGCGTGAGCACTCCAGCACCGCGTCGAAACGGGCTGAGCAGAGATCCCCATCGAACGATTCGAGTTCCCCCGCACTGCCGGTGCGAGATCCCCAACAGCGGCGCCCGAGAGAAATCCAAGCTAGATGTCGGATTCGGCTGGGAGATCCCGAAACGCGCTGGTGGGGAACACCGGACGGCGTTCCCCACCGGGCTCTCGCACGCCCGGGACACGCCCGCGCGAGTTATCGCGGCGAAGAGATCCCCGGATCAACGAGACGCCACCGCACAGACGACGCCACGAGTTTCATCGCGATCACGAGACCATCACCGGGGATCTTCGTGCGTGCCTGGAGAACGTTGTTCGCTGCGAGGGATCACGCCAGCGAAGGTGAGAATCGCATTTCCGGTGCAATTCTCTTGGGGAACTCTGTTGCGCCCGCGAGCGGCGGGACGCGGCAAGTCGACGATTCCTCAGCTGAAAGCACCGGAGCGGCGGTGAAGCACTCGGCGAGACGGTGGAATCGCGCGTCGCGGAAGATCCCCGCCGGGCGCCTACGCGGGGTAGGCAGTGACTGTAACCGCCACCGCACGACAGCTCGTGTCGGTGAGCGGAGTACCATCGCGGGATGTTGGTGGAGGTCGTCGGGATCGGCGGGGCCGGGCTGCAGTCGCTACGCCGCATCACAGAGCCGGGCCCCGCGCCGAGCTGCTCGCAATCGACACGGACGCGTCCGCTCTCGACGCGTGTGCCGCGCCGGCGAAAGGTGCGCGTTCCGTGCGCCGCTCGCCCAGTGACTCCGTGGCCAATACGCTAGTCGGCTAATGCCCTGCGCCCCGAGCTCTAAGCCGCGCTCGGTCATCCCACCGTCGTCGTCATCGCCGCCGGGATGGGCGGAAACACCGGAACCGGGATCGCCTCGCGAACGTTCGCGACGGATACGGTCGGAACGTCTTCAAAAAGAACGGGAGCGAGCCGAACGCAGTCGGTAGGTGGTCCACGTCCCCGAAGCTCGTCGGCGCGCAGCGACCGCAGGAAAGATGGGTGCCGCCCATGACTTTGGGGCCTTGACGAGGTCATGGGGGCCACCTGCTACGGTCCAGCCATGCTCCGACATGCGAGGACCACAATGCACTTCGTCGAACGGCAGCCGTTCATTCGCGAGAAGTCGTGCCGCTCCTGCGGCAACCACATCTTCCTGCTCGGTACGCGCGAAGGGTACTTCGTGCCATTCGATTCGACCGCGCCGTGGCTCAAGCACGCCTGCGTGGTGGCTCGCGCCGTCCCGGTGACCGTCTCGGATTCAGACATCGAAGCGGATGCGCTAGTCGAGTTCAGACAAGCGACGCCTGCAATGCGCGCGTGTCTCCTGCAGGCTCTGGAGACGGAGCTCGGAGTGGCGCGCGAGGATGAAGCTTTCGTTCGCGAGGTGCTCGACCGCGGGGACGCGGAGGAGATGCAGGCGTACGCGGACCTCCACACCGAACTCACTATGGCCCGCGCCCGAGTGGAATCCTGCGCGAGGTTGCTGTGCTGGATGCACGCGACGCTCACTACACTGCCTTACCTGGCGTGAGCGCGGTCGCTGACTCCCGCGTCGATCGGGAAGCGCGATGACACCTCAGGAGCTCAAGCCGTTTCACCTGTGGGGATTCCTGTACGCGCTCGGGCTCATCCTGCTCTTCATCGGGATGTGCGGCGCGGCGGCCCACTGACGCGACCCGCACGTCATGGTCGTCTTCCCGAGCACGCCTACGGGTTTTCCAGGGGGGCGGCCGCCCGCTGATCTGCGGCTCCATGGTACCGTTCTCCTTGCTTCGGGGGAGCCCGGCTCGACGGCCGGACGGCCGTGTCCGTCTCCCGGCCAGAATCACCGGGGGAGAGACCCGCCGATGTCGCACCCGATCCTCTGGACGCTCGCCGACTGGGCCCGCGCCGTGGCCGCGCCGCCTGCGGAAGGCGCCCTCCCGCAGCGAACTGTGATCGTGCCGTCGGAGCGCCACGCTCACGCGCTCCGCTGCGAGCTTGTCCGCGCCGGCGCGGCGCGCGCTCTCGCGGGGACCCGGTTCCTGGGCCCGCTCACCGCTGCGTCCGAGGTGCTCCACGCAGGCTCGGTGCCGCTCACGCTCGGCGAGGACGAGCTGCGTCCCGCGCGCCTCGTCACCCTCCTCGCGGAAGACCTCCCCCTCGACTACTTCGACCTCGAGCTCGTCCGGCGGACGCGCGGCTGGGACGTCGCGCTCGCGCGCGCCATCGGCGAGCTCGAGTCCGCCGGGCTCGGCCCGTCCGATCTGCCGACGGACGAACCGCGGGCGCGCGACCTCGCGCTCCTGTGGAGCCGCCTCGACGCCGCGGGGCCGTCGAGCTTCTCCCGTGCGCGCGTATACCGCGAGGCGACCCGCCTGCTTGCCAAGGCGTGGCCGCATCGCGGGCCCGTCCTCGCGGTCGTAACCGGTCACGAGAGCGCGGTCCAGGCCGCGTTCCTCCGCTCCATCCCCTCGCTCACGCTCGCCGTGCAGGCGTCGAGCCCGCGCCCGCCGGGGCTCGTCAATCGGGTCCGCGCGCTGTACGGCGACACCGCGGCAGACGCGCTGGCGCGCGCGGAGCCGCCCGCCGACGACGGCTCGGAGCGAGGCCTGCTCGCGCGGTACCTCTTCGGTGACGTGGATGCGCTCGCGGATCCCGCCCGACGCCGCAGCGCCGCGCCCGACGGCACCGTGGCCCTCGAGGAGCACGCGGGCGTCGACGAGGAGCTCGACGCGGCAGCGGACTGGGTGGCGAGAGAGATCGCGGACCGCGGGACGCCGCTGGAGCGCATCGCGGTGCTCGTCCCGTCGCTCGACCCGCTCTCGCCGCTCGTCGCGTCACGGCTCGGCTCGTTGCCGTGGCGCGGCGGGGCCATGCCGGTGCACGTCGCCGGCGGCCTCCCCGTCACAGCGACCGCGGCCGGCGCACGCGCGCTCGCGGTGCTGCGCGCGCTCAACGACCACCTCTCTGCTGCCTCGTTGGCGGCCGTGCTCCCGTCGCTCCGCTGCGAGGGCGATCGGGGTCACCTCTCCCACGGAGAGGCGATGGAGCTCGCGTTCTCGCTCGGCACCGTCGGCGGCAACGGCGCGCGCCCGGAGGGGGCGCTCGAGTGGGCGAGCCGCGCGGCCGCGCGCGAGGCGGAGCTCACGGACGCGCTCGCGCGCGAGCGGACGGACGAGGATTCCGCGGAGCGCGAGCGCTGGCGGCTCGAGCGCGCCCTCGAGAATCTCCGTGCGGTCCGCCCGGCGCTCCTCGCACTCGTGGAGGTCGCGCGGGCCCGCGTCGAGGACAGGCCTCTGCGCGACGTCTGGGAAGCGCTGCATGGGTTCCTCCGCGACTGGCTCCTCGCTCCAGGCGAAGGCATTTCGGTCGCGGAACGGCTCGACGCCACGCTCGCCGGTGCGTGCGCCGGTGCAATCGGCGACATGCTTCGCGGACCCGACGCGCTCGAGCTGGTTCAGGACCATCTTTCGTCGCTTCGCGAGCGCGGGACGCGCTTCGGCCACCCCGCGGTGTACGTCGGGACGATCGCCGGCGCGGCGGGGCTCGCGTTCGACGCCGTTCGCGTCGTCGGGCTCTGCGAGGGCACGCTGCCTCCGGCGCCGCGCGAGGATCCCGTCCTGCCCGGCGCGCTCCGTGCGCGCCTCGGCCTGCCCGGCCCCGCGCTGCGCGTCACCGCGGAGCTGCAGGCGCTCCACCGCGTGATCCTCGCCGCCTCACGCGTCGTGCTCTCGGCGCCTCGCGCCGACCTCTCGCGCACCGAGCGCGAGCCCTCCTCGGTGTTCATCGAGGCCGCGGCCGCGCTCGGGCGCCCCAATGCCGCCACCGGCGAGCGCACGAGAACGATCCCGGACCTGGAGGCGATCCGGCGCGACGCCTTCGCGCCGGCCCGCACCGACGCGGCGCGCTGGCGCGCCTCGTTCCCGGTCGGCGACGCGCGCTGGCTCGCGCGGATCGCGGACGGTGTGCGCGAGTTCCCACCCGGCTGGCGCGCCGAGGCGGCGGTCGATCTCGCGCGCCTCGCTGCGCTCGCGCGGCGGCGCGTCGAGGGCAAGTGCGATCCCACCGCGCCGTTCCCGCGCGTCCCGGGGATCGATCCGACGCGGCCGATCTCCGCGTCAGCGCTCGGGACGCTGCTCTCCTGCCCCGGCCGCTTCCTGAAGCAGCGGATCCTCGGCTGGGACGAGCCCGCCGCGGCGCCCTCCGTCCGCGAGCTCGACGCGCTCGCATACGGGAGCCTCTTCCACCTCGCCGCCGAGCGCTTCTACCGCGAGCACGGCGCCGCCTTCGTCGCCGGCGACCGGACGCTCGGGACCTGGCTGAAGAGGTCGGATGCGATCGCGGAGGAGGCGTTCGCGGAGCTCCTGCGCGAGCACCCGCTCGCGGGCGTGGGGCCGCGCGCGCGCGAGCTGCGGCGGCTCCGCGAGGACCTGCGGTCGTTCCTCCGCTACGACTGGGAAGGCCGCGAGGGCCGCACGTTCCACGGCGTGGAGCTCCCGTTCGGCGAGCGCGAGCCGGTCGCGCTCGACCTCGGCGACGGGCTCGTCCTCCACGTCCGCGGCTACGTCGACCGGGTCGACATCGAGGGCGGCGTCACGCTCGTGCGAGATCTCAAGACCGGGAAGCCGCACCCGCGCGTGAAGGACGAAGCGGGACCGGTGCCGGGGCGCGACGTGCAGCTCGGGCTCTACAGCCTCGTCGTCGCGAAGCTCGCCGGCCGCTGGGGCATCCCGAAGAAGGTCCAGGCAGCGTACGCGTACGCGGACGGCCGCGGCCACCCCGAGCGCGCGTTCCGCGAGGACGCGAAGGCGCTCGTCACCGCCACGAAGGAGTGGCTGCGGATCTCGGCGGGGCTGCTCGCGGCGCGGTCGTTCCCGTCCACGCCCGTCCCGAAGGATTGCGAGTGGTGCCCGTTCACCCCGGCGTGTGGCGACGAGGCACCCGCGGTGGCTGCCGAGGCGCTCGCGGACGAGGACGGACCGCTGGCCGCGTTCCGCGACCTGAAGCTCGGGACCGAGGAGATCCGATGAAACCGCGCCCGCCCGCGCCCGACCAGGACCAGCGCGACCTCGCGATCCGCGCGCGCGGCACGAACGTGCTCGTGGACGCCGGCGCCGGCACCGGCAAGACCACGATCCTTGTCGCGCGCCTCGTCGAGCTCGTCGCACCGCGCGACGACGGCGCCGCGCTCGAGCTCTCGCGCATCGCGGCCATCACGTTCACCCGCAAGGCCGCGGGTGAGCTGCGCTTCCGGATCCGCGAGGCGCTGCTCGCGGCGCTCGCGCCGCCGGACCTGACCACGGTGCGGCGCCGCAGGCTTGCGGCCGCGCTCGGGACCCTCGACACCGCGCACGTGGGGACGATCCACGGCTTCGCCGACCGGCTGCTCCGGCTGCGCCCGGTGGAGGCTGGCATCGGGCCCGAGGTGGAGATCGTCGAGGACGAGTCGGAGCTCGTCCACGAGGCAGTGACGCTCCTCCTGCAGGCCTCGGAGTCGGGCACGCTCGGCGACGAGCTCGCGGGCTGGTGCGCGCCGGCCGACGCGAAGGTCGCGGCGGCGGCGATCGACGCCGCGCTGACGGCGCACCTGCGCGTCGAGACCAAGGACCTCGGGTGGTCGCAGAAGGAAGGCCTCGAGGCGCTCTTCGGCGCGTTCATCTCGTCCCGGGACGTCACCCCCGCGTTGGCGCCACCCCCGAAGGCGAACCTCGCCGCGTTCCGCCGCTACGCCGACGAGTTCCTGCGGCTGGCGAAACCGGTGAAGGGGGGCGGCGCGGGCTCCCGCTGGTTCCGCGACGCCGCACGCGCCATGCAGCCGCTCCTCGAGGAGGGCGATCCGGCAGTGATCGTGCGCGAGCTCGGGCGCGCGCTGCGCCACCCCGACTCGATGCGGAAGAGCGTCGAGCTCGTGGACGATCCCGAGGGCTGGGACGCCTGGAAGGCGTTCGACGGCGACGAGCGGAAGACGCCGGTCCGCGATTCTCCACTCCGGGACGACCTCGTCGGCCCGCTCCATCGCTGGCTCGCCGGGCGCCTCGTCGCGGCGCGGCCCGCAGTGCTCGCCGCGTACGAGAAGGTGAAGGCGCGACGGCGCGCCGTCGACCAGCTCGACCTACTTCTGAAGCTCCGGGACCTGCTCCGGGACGACATGGACGTCCGGCGCGAGGCGCAGGCGCTCTTCGACCACCTCTTCGTGGACGAGTTCCAGGACACCGACCCGCTGCAGGCGGAGGTCGTGCTCTTCCTGGCGGAGGACGGCGCGCGCGCGAAGGCGTGGGACGAGGTGGTCGTCGCGCCCGGGAGGCTCACGCTCGTCGGCGACCCGAAGCAGTCGATCTACCGGTTTCGCCGCGCGGATGTCGCGACGTACGCCGCCGTCCGCGCGATCGTGGAGCGGGGACCCTGCGAGAAGGTCTCGCTGTCGGCGAACTTCCGCTGCCTGCCCGGGATCGTGTCGTTCGTGAACCATCGCTTCGACGAGATCCTCGGGACGACCGAGGGCGGGAAGCCCGTGTTCAACGAGGAGCAGGGCACCGTCGCGAACGAGCCGCTCCTCGCGGGCCGCGCGGGCGCCGCTGCGGGGCGCGTCGCGGTGCTCCCGATCCAGCGGGGTGAGAAGGAGAAGGTGGACGTCACCCGCGCGAATGAGGCGCGCGCGCTCGCCTCGTGGCTCCGGTGGACGGTCGAGGGGCAGCGCCGGGAGATCGTCGATCCGGTCACCAGGGAGACGCGCCCGGCTGGCTACGGAGACGTCGCGATCCTCGCCGCCTCGACCTACGGCGCGGACGTGCTCTTCGAGGAGCTCGACCGCCAGGCCATCCCGTGCGCGGCGCGCGGCGGCGTGCTGTTCCTCTCCGATCCGCTCCACCGCCGGTTCCTGCTCGCGCTCCGCGCGATCGCCGACCGCGACGACGGCGTTGCCCAGTCCGCGCTGCTGCGCCCGCCGCTCTTCGCGCTCGAGCTCGCCGACCTCGCGCGCGAGCGCGCGGCGTCGGCACCCGGCGCGGAGGAGCCGGAGGACGAGGCGATCCGGCGCATCCGCGCCGCGCGCGCGCTCGTCGTCGAGCTCCGACGGCGGCGCCTCGAGCGAAGCCCCGGCGCGACCGCGCGGGACCTCCTCGAGCGGACCGCCCTCGGGCGAGTGGTGGCGCTCGGGCCGAACGGCGCCCAGCGCTTGGCGCGGCTGCGCGAGCTCTGCCACCAGCTCGACGCGATCGCGGTCGCCGAGGGGCTCGACTACGACGCCGTGACCGCGCGCGTGCGCGAGTGGGCGCTCGAGCCGGTGCAGCTCGATCCACCGCGGCCGGTCGCGAGCGCGGCGGTGCAGTTCCTCACGATCCACCAGGCGAAGGGGCTCGAGTTCCCGATCGTCGTCGTCTGGGACGCGTGCCGGCGATGGGACGGCCGCGACCAGCGCCGCACGTGGGCGGTGGAGCGCGACGGCGCGGCCTGGACGCTCGCGATCGACGGGCTCGAGTGGGAGGAGCCGGCCGAGGCCGGGCTCGCCGAGCGCGAGCAGCGCTACCTCGCCGCCGAGCGGCGGCGGCTCGCCTATGTCGCGACGACCCGCGCGCGCGACCTCCTCGTCCTGCCGGTCGCCGCGCCGGGCGACGGGGCGTTCGTGAAGACGACCCTCACCGCGCGCGCGCCGCCGGAGCTGCTCGATGTGCTCCCACCGTTCGACCCCGCCGAGCCGCCGGAGTGGGGTGCGGTCGAGCCCGCCGGCGAGCCCGGCGAGCCCGGTGACGCGGACGCGCTGTTCGACGACGTGTCGGCGCGCTGGGAGGCCACGACGTCCGACGCCGCGCGCCCGCGCTTCGCGCCCGCGGCGGTATCGGGCGAGGCACACCGGATCGTCGAGGAGCGCGACGAGGAGGCCGGCGCCGTCCGCGCCCACCGCCCGGGCCGCTTCGGCGCGGTGTTCGGTGAGACCGTTCACCTCGCCATCGGCGCGGCACTCCGCGAACCCTCGTTGTCTCCGGCGGAGGCGGTCGCGCGCGCCGCGCGCCTGACTTCGCTCGACGAGTACGCGACCGACGCCGCCGAGGACGTCGCGCGCGCCCTGCAGGCCCTCACCGACGCCGGCCTGCGCCGTGCGCCGGGGGCGGATCTCCAGCTCGAGTATCCCGTCGCGTTCGCCAGCGAAGGCAAGCTGCTCACCGGCTACGTGGACCTGCTCGCCGCCGCTGCGGACGGCGTCGTCACGGTGATCGATTTCAAGACCGACGCGCCGCCGGAAGGCGACGTGTACGAGACGCACCCCGCGTACGTCGAGCAGGTCCGGAGCTACGGGCGGATCCTGAAGGAGCTCGGTGTCGCGCGCGAGGTAAAGGGCGGGTTGCTGTTCACCGCGACCGGCACGATCCATTGGGCGTAGTCACAGCTGCACCTCGCCCGGCACCTCGCGCTTCGGCCGTTCACGCCGCGGTACGCCGGGATCGCGATGCTGCTGCGCGTCCGGCGTGGGCGCCGCCACTCGAGCCCTCCTCCGGGCGGGAGTGCACTTGCCGCACTCCGCCGCGAGCACCAGGACCCCCCACAGCATCAGGATGATCCCGAAGGGCCCCGGTCGGTAACCGGATGCCATTGGATCGCCCCCTCCCCCTGCTACGGAGAGGCATGGCCCGGCGCGCCGCCCCCCGCGACGCGCCGGGCCTGCCCTTCCCCCGCCTACGACCTCGAGCGCTTTCTCGTGAGCGACGGCCGCGAGCTGGTCGCGCGCCGCGTCGTGTCCGCGTCGCCCGGCTTCGGCGCGCCGAACGCGTCCTCCATCGCGCGCTGCGATGAGCTCTTCGTCCTGCGACCGCTCCGCTCGAGGAGCGCCTCCACCTCCGGCGCGACCATGCCCGCCGACGCGCGCGTGAACCCCTTCCGCATGCTGGCGCGCGTGGAGGTGCTGCGCGCGAACGCGGCCGAGTCGGCGATATCGTGGAGCACCTGCTCCGACGCGTCCGCGAGCACCTGGTGCCCACGGGCGATCGCCTCCTGGCAGAACACGCCGACCACCTGCTGGGCGCCAGCGTAGTCGCCACGCGCGGCGCGCTCCTCGGCCTGGATCTGTGCGCGCACGAGCTGCGCGGCGGCGACCGCCTCGTCCACGTCGCGCGTGGGCTCCACCTGCTCCTCGCCCGCGGGCACCCGGCGAACGTCCACCGCGAGCTCGAACGTTTCCGCACGCGAGCGGAGCGTGTCCACGGCGACGAGCGTGTACCGTCCGCTCACCTCGACGACGCGCATCGCGCCAGGCGCGTCGCGCCGGTCGAGGTGTACCCCGAGGACGATCTGGCGCAGCTCCTCGCCCAGGAGGTCGGGCAATTTGATGCGCACGCCTCCGCCGTCCACCGGCGTCGAGTCCACGTCGGAAACGACGTCGGTGAGCGACGCGCCGGGCGCGGGCCGCACCACGAGCTCGAGGTCGCGCGCGTACGTGGAGAGCAGCCCTCCGAGCTCGCGGGCGAATGCGGACAGCGCGTCCTCCGGGTTCCGCACGAGCGCGTAGTTCCCCTTCCCCTTCGTGGAGAGGTCGCGCAGGAGCTCGTGGTCGGCGTCCTCGCCGTAGCCGAACGCGGAGACGGTCGCCTTCCCGAGGTTCGCCTCGAGCAGGCGCAGGACGTCGCCGTGCGCGGTGGCGGGCCCCGTGTTCGCGAGACCATCGGTGAAGAGGATGACGCGTCGTGGGAGCGCCTCCGGGATGCGCGGGTCGTTCACGAGCTCGAGGCCTGTGAGCATCCCGCCGGCGAGGTTCGTCTGCGCCTGCGCGTGGAGCTCAACGATGCGTGCCTTCAGCTCCGCCTTCCGCGCGACGGTCATCTCGACCGGCGGCGCGACGACCGTCACCTCGGTCGTGAAGACGACGAGGCCGCAGAAGTCGCCGGGCGCGAGGTGGTCCACGAGCTTCGTGACCGACTGCTTCGCGTACGCGAGCTTCGCGCCCTGCATCGACCCAGACACGTCGACGACCGGCAGCACGCAGACGGGAGGCCGGCGCGACTGCCAGTCGACGGCGGGCGCCTGGAGCTCCAGCAGGAGGTGCAGGTCCTTCGATTCGTCGAACCGGATCTTCTCGTGGGTGAGGCGGGCGGTCGTTTTCATGTGCACGAGGTTACGAGGGGGACGGACACGCTCAGGCCCTCACCACCGGCTCCTTCCGGACCTCCTCGAAGAACTGATCCGACGTGTTCCGCAGGTACGCGAGCGCGCGATCGAGCAGCCCCGGCTCGAGCGCGGTCTTCACGATCGCCTCGTAGCAGAAGCGCACCGCGTCCCCGTCGGGGTGCACGACGGTCTTCACGACCTTCATCGACGCGTTCAGGTGGTTCGCCACCGCGAGGAGCTTCTGGAACTCGTGCCCGGACTCGACCGAGTAGTCGAGCACGACCCCGACGAACTCGGGATCATTCTCCTCCAGGAGGATCCGGTATCTCAGCCGCTCGGCCTTGAACTCGACGACCGTGGCGTCGTCGTCCTGCACCTTCGGCCGGTATCCCTCGTTCGCGAGCAGCTCGACCCACCGTTCGTTCACGCTCATCCGTCCCTCCGTGCTCCAAAGCGTCGCACGGGGACGGACATGGGACGGCGCGCGTCAGCGATCCACCGTCACGAACCGCTCCGGCACGAGCTCCGGCTCGCCGTCGAACCGGTACGCGCACAGCGGACCTCCGAGGGCAACGCTGTAGTCGACGCACGCGACGCGCGGCGCGAGTGGTGTTGGGACGCCCCGGCGCCAGTAATGGCCGATGAAGACGGGCTTCGGGTCGTCGTACCCGAGAAACGCGTGCGCAGGGATGGGCGTGTCCGGGAGCTGCCCGGCCTCGGCGGGTCCGAGCAGCGCCGCTCTACGGTAGGTGGTCCGCGCCGCGTCCCACCAGCTCACGCGCACGCGGTCACGCCGCTGTCCGCGCTTGTCGAGGAACGTGCGGCCCTCAGGCATCGGGACCTCGAGCCCCTTCGCGAGCGCCTCGACGGCCTTGAAGACGCTCGGCTCCGGCGTGTCCTTCTCCGCGAGCTCCGCGGGCTCGATCGTTGCCTCGGCGAGCAAATCTCCGGGGAGCGTTTGCCCTTCCCGGAGCTGCGGCGCGAGCCAGCGCAGGAAGCGCTCGTGCCAGCACGCGTGCACGACGCGCAACTCGGGCAGCTCGAGCCAGAGCGGGAGGTCCAGGAACCAGTCCACGAGCTCGCGGTGGAGCGCGGGCTGTCCGTCGACCGCAGCGAGGAACGCGGCGTGCTGCGCGCGGTTCTTGTCGTTACGTTCCCGGTAGCCCAACGCCCACGCGATCGCGTTCAGCTCGTGGTTGCCCATCACGGCGACCGCGAAGCCTGCGTCCACCATGCCGCGGATGATGTCGACAGTCTCGAGCTGCTGCGGACCGACATCCACGAAGTCACCGACGAAGGCGCCGGTCCGGTCCGGATGGCGCCACGCTCCGGCGTGCTCGCGGTACCCGAGCTTCCGAAGCAACGCGACGAGCGCGTCCGCGTGGCCGTGCACGTCGCCGATGACGTCGTAATTCATGTCGTGCTCGGGTCACAGCGAGTACGGGTCGAGGTTGTCGCACGGCCCGATCTCGCCGACGAACCTGTGGACCTCGGTCCGATGTCGCCTCTCCGTGCCATCCCGAATGCTGCAAGGGCGTAAGAAACGCCAACAGCCGGCCTGGAGAGGCTAAGACCTCGCCGCGTTCCCGCTCGACGCGCTAAACGGACCATGCGGAGAGGTGCCGAACGTTACGGCGATGTCCAGCGGCGACGCCGCCCAGTGTGCAACGGCGTCAACGAGCAGAGCCGCCGCTCCCCGCAGATTCTCGATGCTTGCCGGCGCGGAGACGGTTTGTCCCTTCTGATCACGCTGGCTCACTCGCGGCCATAGGCTACCCTCACCAGGCGGTGGCGCCGCCTCGACGTGAGACATCCAGCCACGGGGCCCTGGTGCGCACATCGCGAACGCGAACGGCTCTGGGTGAGGCTCCCAGCCACCGCGCTCGATGACGACGAACTCTCCGCGCGCGACAGCTTCGGGCAAGACTGCCCGCAGCCACTCACACAGTTCTGCCCAGGCAGCAGCTGACGTCTGTGGTGCAGACGGTTTCTCGGCGATCGGGATGGCTTGGGCGCCTGCGAGCGCCTGGTCAGGTGCAGCGCTTTCGGTGTGTAGGCGCGAAGGAAGCAGGAGAGTTCCAGCCGATCGCGCGACAAGACCTACTTCACGAAATCGGCCTCTCTCTATGCTCGTTCGAGCTACCACTCCGCGGCCGAGCAATCGCCTCGCGCGCTCAGGGTCGTCCAGCCGCCACACGACAGAGTCCCCCTTTACCCACCCACGGACGTGCCCTTCAACGACAGGGCTCAGCAGGGCTGTTTCGAGCGTCTGTCCGGGTTTGAGGGTTGTTCGACTGTTCCGGCGTCGTGTTTCCCACGCCTTCCGCGCCGCAGCACCTCTGTCGGTATTGCCAGCCATCGGCATCTCCTCCGAGGGTTCGAACGCTACCAGGTGACCGGAGGATGCGACCGCGACATCTCGCCGTTCACGAAACGGGTGAATCCAATTTGGCTCAGCTTTTCCGAGCGCTCCCGATCAGTACGAGCGTGCCTGACTACGTCCGCCCGCAGTCGTTTGGGAGGCGAGATGGCGAGCACCACCCCACCGAAGGGATGCGCCTCGACGGGTGTTTTGCTTCCGAGAAGATTCGGGAGAAGCTCTCGAGACGGGGACACACGGAGGAGAAGGCATGTCGGACTTCGGCGACAGCGACTGGCCGTTCTGCTCGAACCCGAGGTGCATCGGGCCATCTGAGAGCCGGTACGGCGGACTGTGTCAGCGGTGTCGCGAAGCCGGAATGCGAGCTCCACCACCGCCAATCCACCCTAAACGCGCTATTCCCATTAGGGCGTACGGACGTTGGCGCGGGCGACGCAAGCCCACGGCGGTTTTGTCGAAAGACAGCGCGCGTGGCTCGACTGAGTAATTTCAGAGCGCGTTTGCAGAGCCAGTCGCCGGACACGCGACCGCCGCGCTGCAATCGAGCGGAGCACCGCTCTCGCAGTGCACAGCACTTTCTGATCGCATTGAGCTCGACATATACGGGCCAGCGATGTCATGGGCGTTCGTTCCGCGCGTTTAGTCGCGGGGAGCAGGCTACGCGTCGTAACGCCGCGGCGCGCCGACCGTGTCCGCCCCGGGTGGATGCTTCGCACATGCGGATCCCGCGGATTCCGGAGCTGCCGTGAAACGCGCCGTGCAGGGAACGAACGCGGCGGCACCGGTCCCGGTCCTGCTCACGGTCGCACGCGGAATACGACACAGCCGCCGCGTACGAATCCTGTACCGCGACGCCGGCGGCGCGACGACGGCGCGCGACGTGGAGGTGCGCGGGGTCTCGTTCCAGGACGGCTGGTGGTACGCGCTCGTCCATTGCCGGCTCAGGCGCGCGGAGCGGCTCTTCCGGCTCGACCGTGTCCTCGACGCACGCGTCACGACCCGGCCCGCGCGGCCCCCGCCGACGTACGGCTTCGACGCGGCCTTCTTCGCGTCGGTCGAGTACCTCACGCCCGGCGCCCCGGTCGCGCACCTCGCCTCGATACGGCTCACGGCGCCGCTCGCCTCGGCTGCGACCGCGATCTTCCCCGGCGCGATCGCGGAACGATCCGGACGCACCGTCACCTGCCACGTCCGCGTGAGTCGGCCCGAGGTGCTCTCCGACCTCGTGAAGACCCTGGGTCCCGAAGCGGAGTGGGTGCACGCCTCGCTGCCGCCCGCCGCGTGGCCGTGAAGGCGCGGGCGGATCGGCCGTCGGGTACACTGCGCCTGCACATGCCGAAGCCCGACGCGCGCGCCGCGGAGCGGCGCCTCCTCAAGCTCGCGGCGTGGTTCCTCCACCACGGCCCCGCCACCCGCGACCAGGTGTACGCCGCGTTCTCGCGCGACTACATCGGCAGCGACGCATCGAAGGAGAAGAAGTGGACGCGCGACAAGCGGGACCTCGCGCGCCTCGGCGTGCCGCTCCGGTTCTCGGAGGACGACGACGGCACCTATCGTGTCGAGCCGAACGCCTTCTATCTCCCGCGCCTCTCGTTCACGCCGGCCGAGGCCGCGGTGCTCGCGACCGCCGCCGGCGCGTCGCTGCGGGACGGCGACCACCCGCTCCACGACGAGCTGGAGTCCGCGCTCCGCAAGCTGGTGGTCGGCGGGGGTTGGAAGCCGCCCCGCGCGTCCGACCTCGCGCGCGGACGCGACGGTGCAGCGCCGGCGAAGCTGCGGAGCTGGCTCACCGCAGTGCAGGACGCGATCGAGGATCAGCGCGCGCTTCACCTCTCGTACTGGGTGCCCGCGCGAGACGAGCTCACCGAGCGCGACGTGTCGCCGTACGGGTACGCGTGGCGTCGCGGCGAGTGGATGCTGGTCGCCTACTGCCACGCCCGGAAGGCGGTCCGCGTCTTCTACCTGCGCCGCGTGCGGGGGATGAAGAGCGCGCCGCGCGCTGGCTACGTCCGGCCGCCGGACGATTTCGACGTGCGGCGGTGGTCGCGGCAGGAGCCGTGGGACTATCTCGCGCACGAGCCGCTGGAGGCGGCGGTCCGGTTCACGGGATCGCTCGCCAAGATCGCGCCCCGGCTCGTCCCCAGCGCTCGACTCTCGACCCAGGCAGACAACGCTCGCGTGGCTCGGTTCGTCGTGCGCGACGTGGACGGCCTCGTGCGTCAGTGCCTGGCGTGGGGTGCCGAGGCCGAGGTGCTCGAGCCCGCACGCGCGCGCGACCGCGCGCGGGAGATGCTCGGCGCGATCGGAGGTGCGCCGTGAGCGACAACGCCCTCGCGCGGACGCGGCGATTGCTCGTGCTCATCCCGGCGGCCTGGAAGGCCGGCGAGCGCGGGCTCACCCTCGACGCCGCCGCGCGGCTCACGGGCACCACCGTCGACCAGGTGCGGAAGGACCTCGAGGCGCTCGACGGGCTCAGCCTCGCACCCGCGTTCCCGGAACACGAGCTGCTGCTCGAGATCGAGAACGATCGTATCCACGCCTCCCTCACGATGCAGCTCGTGGAGCCGCCCGGGTTCGCGCTGCGCGAGGGCGCCGCGCTGCTCGCGGCGCTGCGCCCGTTCGAGCGAGACGGCGGACCGGCGGTGAGATCCGCCAGCCGCAAGCTGCGCCAGGCGATCCCGGCGTACCTGCGCGGCAGCGCCGACGAGCTCGCGCGCGCGACGGACTTCCAGGTGTCGCCGCCCGGGGAGTGGGCCGACGCGCTCCAGGAGGCGATCGACCGGCGCGTCGAGGTAACCATGGAGTACCGCGCGACCGCGACCGCGGACGCCACGCGGAAGGCGCTCGAGCCGCGACTCCTGTTCGCCCAGGAAGGGCACTGGTATCTCGCCGCCTGGAACGTCGAGAAGCAGGAGGAGCACCTCTACCGGCTCGACCGCGTCGTGTCGGTCGTGCTCGGGGACCGCGTGTTCGGGCGACACCAGGGACCGCCCGCGGAGCGGTATGCGAAGGGACGGCTCTACTTCGAGTCGGGGACGGAGCGAGCAGTGAAGGTCCGGTTCCGCGGCGTCGCCGCGAAGCTCGCGGCCGAGCGCTGGCGAGCGGAGCCGCAGCCCGACGGCAGCGTGGTCGTTACCGCGAAGCTCACGCCCGGACCGTACCTGTACGGCTGGGTCCTCGGATTTGGCGGCGAGGCGGAGGTCGTCGAGCCGGCGGACGTGCGTGACGCGTTCCTCGCGCACGTGGAGGAGCTCCGGTCCACGTACTCGGCGGTCCCTGCGAAGGTCGGCGCCTGATGGCGGTGCAAGGACTTTGGCCGCGCGAGGCGCCGCGCCCCGGCTCCTCGTACGCGGAGGCCGCGGTGTGGAAGGCGCTGCGGACGGGGCTGCCCAAGGGCTGGACGGCGTGGCACTCCTTGCGGCTCAGGGATGGCTCTTCCTGGCTCGGCGAGGGCGATTTCGTCGTCGCGGATCCCCGTCGCGGTGTGCTCGTCCTCGAGGTGAAGGGCGGCGATATTACCGTCCATGACGGGCGGTGGTTCAGCCGGAGCCAGCCGCTGGACAAGCCCCCGCTCCACCAGGCGCTCGGGTTCGTGAAGCTCCTGCAGCGGCGGCTCGCGGCCCACTCGTGCCAGGCACCGGCGATCGGCGCCGCGGTGTGCTTCCCGGATACGGAGTTCGAGCGACCTCCCGGGGAGGACATGCTCGCGGGCGTGGTCGTCGGGAAGGCGCAGCTCCCGTGGATCGGCGAGGCCCTCCCGACGCTGTTCGAGCGCGCGATCGCGCCCCGCGTCGACGAGGTCGGGTCGTGGATCGATCGCATCCACGACTTTTGGGGCGAGACGTGGGTCCCAGCGCTCACCCTCGGGATGCGCGCGAACGCGCTGGGCGAGGATCGGTTCGCGCTCACTGAGGCGCAGCTCGACGTGCTCGACGGGCTCGCGGAGAACGAGCGCGTCCTGGTCCAGGGCGGCGCCGGCTCCGGCAAGACGCTCCTCGCCGCCGAGGCCGCCCGTCGCGAGGCCGCCGCCGGCCGGCGCGTGCTCCTCCTGTGCTTCACGAGGCCGCTCCAGCGCTGGCTGCAGCGGCGGCTCGCCGGGACCGGGGTCGAGGTCCATACGGTGAGCGAGTTCGCCTGGTCGACCGTGCACGATGCCGGCGCGACGACGGCGCCCGCCGACAGCACCGACAGCGCGCACTGGCGCGAGACGCTCCTCGCTGCCGGCGATCGGGCGACGCCCGACTGGGATTCGGTGCTCGTCGACGAGGCGCAGGACCTTCAGGAGGAAGCGTGGCTCCTCGTGTCCGCGCTCACGCCGGCCGGGAAGCGCCTCTGGGCCTTCCACGATCCGGGGCAGGCGTTCTGGCCGGAGCGGACGCCGCCGGCCGACGTGTTCGCAGGTGCGACGCGCTACAAGCTTCGCGCGGGGAAGCGCTGTCCGCCGGGGATCCAGGCGTTCGCGAGCCGATGGCTCGGCGAGTCCTTCGACAGCGCCGCGCTGAAGGCCGCGTGGGACGAGCGCGTGCTCGGGGCCGTCGAGAGCCCGAGCCCAACCGCGGTCGCGGACAAGATCGGCGCCGAGGTGGACCGGATGCTCTCGGAGGGGCTCTCGCCGGGCGACATCGGAATCGTCTCCCTCCGCGGGCAGACGGCGAAGGACGCCATCTTCATGCGCGAGAAGATCGGCCGGCACGAGTTCGTCCGCGCCGACGCGCCGGACGCGTCGGAGAAGCTTGTCGCGGACTCGTTCCTGCGTTGGAAGGGCCTCGAGCGGCCGGCGGTCATCGTGACCGACCTGCCCGCGCCCGGCACCGAGCTGAAGCAGCTCGGCGTGAGGATGTACGTCGCGCTCACGCGAGCGATGGTGTGCGCAAGGTTGGCGGGGACTCGGGTCCAGGTCGAGGCGATCCGGGGCTGAGTGGCCGCGAGCACCACTCTTCCGAGCGCCACTTACTCGCCTCACCTTCCGACGGGCGACGGCCGCAGCCCGACGAATCCCGCGGCACCAGCGGCATCGCGTCGCGGCCGCAGCGGGGACCGTCCGCCGCCTCGGAGACCGGCACGCGGAACCCCTGACGCACTTTGCCGCGCCACGGCCCGCCCGGAACGTGAGCCCGCGACCGCGTACTACGCGTGTCCGCCGCTCGTGTACCGTGGGCTGCATCGAATGATCTCAGGGGGGAACTCGTGACGCTCATCACGGTACTGTGCTGCCTGTCCGTCGCAGGGATCATCGCAGTTCTGGCGATCTTGCCTTCGCGCATCGCGGCGGCGCTCCGCTCAACGATTCTCGAGCGACTGGACGGCCTCGACCGAGCACACGATCGGCTCGAGCGAACGGTTCGGGAGGAAATCTCCCGGAACCGGGATGAGGCCTCGTCGGCGACTCACCAGCTCCGCGACGAGATCCGGTCGACGCTGAAGGACAGCACCGATTCCAGCATCCGGTCGATCGCTGCGTTCGGTGAGCGACTCGATTCCCTGACGCTCTCGGTCGAGCACAAGCTCGGGTCCTTCCAGTCACTCGTCGACAGCAGGCTGCGTCAGTCGTTCGCCGACACGAGCTCGAAGCTCGACCAAACCCGTACCGAGCTCGCCGAATCGTCCGCCGTACTCCGATCCGAGCTCGGAACGGCGTTGAAGCACGTCAGCGACTCGGTCACGAACCAGATGGCCGACTTCACCGAACAGCAGAAGGCTCAGCTCGACGCCTTCGGTGACCAGATCTCGAAGCTGACGACCACCAACGAAGCAAAGCTGGATCAGACTCGCGCCGAGCTCGCGACCGCGTCGAACACGCTCAGGTCCGAGCTGTCGAATTCGCTCAAGAACCTGAATGATTCCGTCCTGAAGCAAGTGGCGGAGCTGGCGGCGCTCGAGAAGGGACAACTCGATGGGTTCGCCACGCAGCTCGCGAAGCTGACGGAGGCGACCGAGAAGAAGCTGGATCAGAGCCGCGCGGAGCTCGCCGACTCCTCCAGGATCCTCCGCGCGGAGCTCACGACGGCACTGAAGAACCTGAACGACTCCGTGCTGAAGCAGATGGCCGACCTCGCCGCCCTCGAGCAGACGCAGCTCGAGGCGTTCGGCACTCAGATCGCGAAGCTCACCGAGTCCAACGAGAAGAAGCTGGACCAGGGCCGGACCGAGACCCAGCAGTCGCTGGCGCAGGTGAGCAAGGAATCGTCGACCGCCGTGCAGCGGCTCACCGATGCGCTGATCAAGCAGGTCGGTGATCTCGCCTCCCTCGAGCGGACCCAGTTCGAAGGTTTCGCGGTGCAGCTCAACCGGCTGACGGACTCGAACGAGAAGCGGCTAGAGGCGCTGAGGGCAACCGTCGACGAGCGCCTGACGACGCTCCAGCAGGAGAACTCGAGCCGGCTCGAGCAGATGCGAGCGACGGTCGACGAGAAGCTCCAGGGCACGCTCGAGAAGCGGCTCGGCGAGTCCTTCAAGCTCGTCAGCGACCGGCTCGAGGCCGTGCAGCGCGGCCTCGGCGAGATGCAGTCACTCGCGAACGGCGTCGGCGACCTGAAGCGCGTCCTCGCGAACGTCAAGGTGCGCGGCACATGGGGCGAGGTCCAGCTCGGGACTCTCCTCGAGCAGATGCTGTCGCCCGAGCAGTTCTCGCGGAACGTCGCGACGAGGTCGAACTCCGGCGAGCGGGTCGAGTACGCGATCCGCCTCCCCGGCCACGAGGACGGCGCAGGCGAGGTCCTCCTCCCGATTGACGCCAAGTTCCCGGTCGAGGATTACCAGCGGCTCGCGGATGCCGCGGACCGGGGCGACGCGGCAGCGGTCGAGGAGTGCAGCCGTGCGCTCGAGCTGCGGATCCGCGCGTGCGCGAAGGACATCCACGACAAGTACCTGAACCCGCCGACGACGACCGACTTCGCAATCCTGTTCCTGCCGACTGAGGGGCTGTACGCGGAAGTCGTGCGGAGGGCCGGGCTGACCGAGCTACTGCAGCGCGAGTTCAAGGTCGTCGTCGCTGGCCCGACGACGCTCGCCGCGTTGCTAAACAGCCTACAGATGGGGTTCCGAACGCTCGCGATCCAGAAGCGCTCGAGCGAGGTGTGGCAGGTGCTCGGCGCCGTGAAGACCGAGTTCGGGAAGTTCGGTCAGGTCATCGAAAAGGTCGACAAGAAGCTGCAGGAGGCCTCCAACACCCTCGAGACTGTCGCGACCCGAAGCCGTGCGATCCAGCGGAAGCTCCGGGGTGTCCAGGAGCTGCCCGCGCCCGAGGCGGAGGCGCTGTTGCTGAGCGCCGCTTCCGCCGTCGAGGCCGGCGAGGAAGAGGCGCAGGCTTAGCCCGCCTGCGCTTGAGCGTCGTCACGAATCGTGTCCGTCGGGCTGCTACCGTGGCCAGGTACATGGCACGACAGGCGACGGCAGCGGCACGGCCCCGTGACGACGCGTTCATCCCCTTCCTGACGGCTTACGACCCGTCTGACCTCCCCGGCACGAGCGTCGACCCGCTCGGCTTCGACCGCGGGTACAACTTTCTCGGCGATCAGATCCTCCCGGGCCTCACGAACGTCGCGAGGCAGCCGCGGTACTTCGGGTTGCTCTGCGCGGGAGTTTCGCTCGCCCCCGCGCCGTCGGGCCGATCCGCCGTCGACCGCGACGCGCGCGAGGAGTGCATCCTTCGACTCGAACGGCTGTGGGCCCTCGCGAACGTCCTCGCGGCCGAGGGCGAGCCGCCGCTCGGCGTTCGCGGCGTGCGGTACGCGCAGGCAGAACGGAATGCGCTCGCGCGCGACGGGCGCCGCAGCACGGGCTCGCGGTTCCGACTCCTGGGCAGGCAGGTCCAGTACGGGGTCCTTGGCATCTACGGCAACGTCGCCGCGGGGATGCGGCTCGTGGACCGTGCCTCGCTCACCCTCTCCGCCGACTACGGCGAGGCGCTCGGCGCGGCGTTCCTCGACGAAACCGGCACCCCGTACACCGTGCGCGAGGCCGCACGCGATCCTGACCGCGAGGTCGGCATCGACGCCCTGAGGAGCTGGGGCACCCGCGCAGGGATCGCGGTTCCCGCGAGCGAGGGCGAGGCGCGCCTGCTGCTGCAGGCGCTCGAGCTCGACGAGACGCGCCGTCGGATGGCGCGAGCCCTCGGGCGCTGGCGTGCGAAGAATGGTGAATCGGAGCTCGCGCGGCTGGCGCGGATCCGGGAGCGGCTCACGGCGGCGGATGTCGACCTGGCGCAGGCAATTGCTGCAATCGTCGCCTACGAGGCCTGCTACCGATGGGCGCTGCTCGGCTTCGAGCGCGTGCTGTGGCTCTGCGAGGCGGCGGGTGCCGTCGAGCTGCGCGATCTCGCCGCGGACGACGTGCTCGCGTCGGTCGGGTCGGGGCTCGTGGGCGCCGCTCTGGAGCTAGAGTCGTGCATCTCCGCCGCGACCGCTCCCGGGTTCCAGACGGGCTTGGTGAGAATGCAGGACGTGAGAGCATTCCTCGCGGCGGCCTCGCGGTCCGGCGGCTCCGCCGGGGAAATCGCGCTGGCGGTGCTGTCCCGCCACGCGGACGTGCAGCACGGGAAGTTCGACCGCGGACGGCGGAAGTCTCCTTGGCTGGAGGTGCAGGGAACGTGCGTGTCGCTGACGCTGGCACGAGCGTCGGAGGTGAGGGGCGAGCCGCGCAGCCCCGATGACGTGCGGCCGCACGAGTACCGGACCGCGTCCGCCGACGCCCTGCTCTTCGCCGGCGACGAGGTGACGCAGTGAGCGGCCGCCGCAGCTCCGCGGAGCCTCGGCGCCTGCTCGAGCGGCTCGCGCCGGCTCCCGAGCACGGCGAAGTGTTGGGCTTCTTTGCCACGACGTACGAGTTCGACCCGCAGTTCTTCGAGAGCGAGCTCCTCCCGGCCTTGCTCGCGCTGGGCGCGTGGAACGATCGCAGCTGGACCGCCCGGATCGCGCTCGAGAACGCGCTCGCGGCGCTCGACGCGGGCGCCGTCCTCCTCGATCAGCGTCGGTACTCGGGACGCCCGCGATCCCTCCGGCTCGACGTCCGTCCGGCGATCGGACCGCAGGGCGAGCTGCTCCACGCGAAGGTGCTCGTCGTCGTGCGGGAGCACGCCGTGTCGCTGCAGGTCGCGAGCGCGAACCTGACGCAGTCCGGGTATCGCGAGAACCGTGAGGTCGCCCTGCCACTCGTCGCGACCGAGAAGGTGCCCGCGATCGCCGCCGTCGTTCGTGACGCGCTGAGCGTCGCTCCGACTTACCTCGCGCCTTGGTGGTCCGAGTCCGCGGAGAAAGTCCGGTCACTCGCGCTCGCGCGGGTGGAGCGTTGGGCATCGGATGAACCTGCCGCCGTGGAGTTCCTCTGGAGCGGCGGCGATGCGGCGCTGTGGCCGCGGTTCCTCGCGGGATGGCCCGCGGCGGATCGCGTCGAGCGGCTTTCGATCGTGAGCCCCTTCTGGTCAGGCGAGGGCGAGCACGGCCCGATCACGACACTCGTCCGGGAGCTGCGAGCCCGCGACGCACTCGCGGCGAACGCCAAGGTCGACCTGTTCGTCGACGCAGAGCCCGTCGGCGATAGCGGCTTCAGGCCGCGGCTGCCGGCGCTCGGCGACTTCGACCCGGGCGCGCTCGGAGTTTCGGTGCGGGTGCACGCCGTGAATCCGCTGCCGCAGGACGAGGACGGGCTCGCGGACGTGCGGAAGCTCCGGAAGCTGCACGCGAAAATCGTCATCTTGCACGGCGGCGCGTGGGAGCTCGCCTACGCCGGGTCGGCCAATTTCACCGGACCTGGCTGGGGCTTCGGCCCGAAGGCAAACATTGAGGCGGGCATCCGGATCGCGCGTGAAGGTTGCGCACTCGGGAAGGCCCTGCTCCCGCCGACCACCGGTGTTCCCGTGCAGCTCACCTCCGCGACGCTTCTGCCCGCGGCGGCCGCTGAACCGGAACCGGTGGTTCCGACGTTCCTGCTCGACGTCCGCCTGGCACCGTCGACCACGTCCCCTGCCGAGCTCGAGCTCGTGGTCCGCATCGACCCCGCGAAGCTCGCCGGGACGTTCTCCCTGCGCGACGGGTCGGGCGACCTGGAGCTGCTTTCGGCGGGCGTCGGTGCGCCGGAGGTGAACCACCTGCAGGTCATGCCGGAGGCACTCCGGAGGCTTCTCCTCGATCCGCGCGTGCGCGTCGCGTGGTGGGCCTCCTCTGAACCATCCGAGTTCCCGGTCAACGTCGACCTGACGGCGCGCGCCGAGTTGCCGGTGGTCGCCGGCGGGGGCACGCCCGACGAGCGAACGCTGCTCGCGTATTACCAGGGCCGGATCACGCTCGCCGACGTGTACCCGCGCCCGCCCGAGTGGGACGGCGACGACGACGGGCCGGACGTCCCCGACCCCCCTTGCGAATCCCGCGTCGACACTTCCCGCATCCAGGCGTACCAAGTCCGCGAGTTCGTCGAGGCGCTCCAGGGTCTTCGAGACGATCTCCGGCGTGCCAGCGGGGCGACGGAGCCGTCGATGCGGATCGCGCTGAACGGACCGGTGAGCCCCGTCGCGCTCGCGCGCCAGGTGAAGCAGGCGGCGCTTGCCGCGGAGAGGACTCCGACTGCGGCAGGGTTTCAGCTCGCGGAGATCGCCGCGTGCCTGCGTGACGCCGCGTCGCTCGTCCAGGAGGACTCGCCGTGGCGCGCGTACGTCGCGTCGGCATGGACGTCCATCGAGCAGATGTTGGAGGACCTCGTGACGGCGCACCCGGACGTGCTCGGATCGAAAAGCTTCAAGCGCTACGTGGACGCCGTTCTAAGGCGGGGTGGCCGAGCGTGATCTCGACGAGCGATGCGTTCGATCTCGGGCTGGACCGGACGCGCATGAAGAACCCGGAGGACGCTGCACGACAGCATGCGACGGCCGGAGCGCTCCTCGAGCGTCTCTTTCATGACGACTCGCGGCGGCGGTGGGAGGTCCAGATCCTCGCCGACGAGGTCGGAATGGGGAAGACCTTCGTCGCGCTCGCGGTCGCCTACTCCGTGCTCGAGAGGCTGACGACCGGCTCCGCACCGCCCGATCTCGAGGGCTGCTATCAGAAGGTCGTCATCCTCGGACCGCCGAACGAGTCGCTGCTTCGGAAATGGGAGCGGGAAGTCTCCGAGTTCGTGGGCCGCTGCGTGCTCCCGGAGCACCGCGCGGAAGCGCAGGTGTGGTTCAAGCCGAAGCGATGCGATCGGCTCGACGACTTCGTGACCGCGCTCGGGAGGCGGGGGAAGCACGCTGCGCGAGTGATCGTCGCCCCCATGACGGTGTTCGGCCCCCGCAAGCTGCAGCTGTACGACGCGAAGCGCAGGTTCCTGCTCGCGGCACTGTTCCGGTACTGGGGCACGGCTTTCCGGCACGACCGTCGCGAGCGCCTGCTACGCGGAGCGCCGGAGGGGTGGGGGCGGAGCGTCGAGGTCGACGAGGCGCACCTCACCGAGATCCCCTGCAGCGAGGACGAGGCGGTGGAGGCGCTCGGCCGGCTCGACCGGTCCTCGCCGGACGGTGCGCCGTCGCGCATTCAGAAGATCCTGGAGATATGCCGCGAGATCTCCGAGCCGTACGTGCGCGACCGCGAGCGCCTCTTCGACAGGGTCACGGACGAGCTCAACTGGGTTTATCGGGAGGTGCTGCTCAAGCTGCTCCGAAGCCCGGTGCCGCTCGTGGTCGTCGACGAGGCCCACAACTGGAAGAACGGCCCCGAGCACGGAACGAACGGATACGACCTTTTCGCCGAGCACCTCGCCTCGAGAACGCGGCGCGCGCTCCTGCTCACTGCAACTCCCTTCCAACTACGGCCCGCCGAGATGCTCGAGATCCTCCGCATCGGGGAGGCGCTCCAGCCCGCGGGCGACCGCACCACCACCGCGGGACGCATCGAACGGCTGCGAAAGCATCGTGAGGAGGTGCTCCGGCCGGTGCTCGAGCAGGCGGATCTCTCGAGCCGACGTTTCGCGAAGACCTGGGCAAAGCTACACGCGGTCCCTTCCGCAGCGCTCGCGGAACACTGGGGATCCGCGCCCCTCCTCGACGCCCGCGCCGAGATCGATCACCTGACCGCGGCGCCCGGCGCCTTGAACGCCGCCGAGCTGGAGCAGGTCGTCGCGGTGGCGACATCGCAGCTCGATCCGGTCGTGCGTTCGTTCCTGGCGGAGGCGCTCCGGCTGTACGCGCACAACCGGGACCTCTCGCACGAGATGGGACACCTCGTCGTTCGGCACCGGAGGAAGACCGATCACCGAATCGTGCGCTCGGGGCAGGAATACGACCACCCGGCGCTCGCGGACGCCCGCCCAGACCGTCACGTCCTGCACGCTGCGGCGGGGATGAACGTGACCGGCGAGGGAGAGCTGCCGCACTACCTCCTTATGCGCTGTGTGTCCGAGGCGAACCGGAACCGGGGACGCTCCTCGCTCGGCTCGGCGCTCACCGGCTGCTACTCCACCCTCCTCGAGTCGGCGGAGGGCAAGAAGGTGAAGGAGTGGCTCGCGTCCCATAGGGACAGCGCGGAGCACTTCGCACTGCTTCTGGAGATGGTGGACCGCCGTCACGATGCACGGCACCCGAAGCTCGCCGCCGTCGTGGAGCGCGCGCTCGCCGCGTGGCACGAGGGCGAGAAGACGCTGATCTTCTGTTTTCGGACGAATACCGCCGAGCGCATCCGCGATGTTCTCCACGACCGGATTTCTCGCGAGCTCGCTGAACGGCGAAAGCGCTGTCTCGGAGGCGAGAAGGCGCTGAAGGCACTCCGCGGGCGCGTGACCAGGCGCGACGGCGACCTCGCACCGCTCGGGCTCGACCGCGTCCTGTGGTCCCTCGCGACATGCGGCGGAGGAGTGCTCGGCGACTGGCCGTTCCGTTCCGAGGAGCTCGAGCTGCAGCCTGCGGATCTCCCGGTCCTCGCGCGCGCTTGCCTACGTCACGGAATCTCGTTGGACGAGGAGCGCACGGACCGCGTCTTCCTGCAGCGCGCCATTGACCACACGATCGCCACCCGGCTACTGGGGGACCGCGTCTCCGGTGTGGTGAAGAGCGCGTTGCGCGCGATTGCAAGCCCGGACTGGCTGGAGCGGCCGTACGGCGTTTCGTACTCGGACGAGATCGAGGGGGACGACGGCGGCGAGGCGGTCGCAATGCGCGGAGTCCACACCAGGTACCCCGTCACTGACGAGGACCCCGCGCCGGCGAGGGTGGACGCACTTGCGCGGCGGCTCGCGGAACGCCGCGATCGCGCCCGGCGGGCGGGAGACGTGTCGGTTCTGGACGTCCCGGCCCGCGGCCCGAGCCTCTGGTTCGGCGGGCCGCCGTCCGACGTTCCGGAGCAGCTTCGGGATGTCGTCCGTCGGCTTCACCAGCACCTCGCCGCGCTGACCGTCCGGGACGGCTTGCTCGACTGGGCCGAGCGACTCCACGCGTGCGAGGCGTTGCGGCGAGCGCTGCTGCGCGACTCGGTCCTCGTGCGGCTGCTGCCGAGCCGCTCCGAGCGGCACGAGAAGGCATGGGGCGAGCTCCTCGTCGAGGAGCTCTGGAAGCCGCTGCCGCGCCAACGCGAGAGCATGGGGCACCGCCTCGAGGTGTTCCTCGAGGACCTCTGCGCGGCGAGTGGGCGACACGATTGGGAAGGATCCGCCCGGGCAACGCTGCTCGAGGCGACGAAACTCCGCGACCAGCGATTCGTGGCGCTCGTGAAGGGCGGCGACCCGAAGGGCCGCGAGCGCGCCTTCGCCGGGTTCAACACGCCGCTGCTCCCCGACATCCTGGTCTGCACGTCCGTAGGCGCCGAGGGGATCGACCTGCATCGGCACTGCCGGTTCGTCGTCCACTATGACCTCGCATGGAACCCGGCCGTCCTCGAGCAGCGGACCGGCCGTGTCGATCGCATCGGCAGCAAGACGTTCCGCGAGCGGGCCCTGAACCCGTCGGGCACCGGACCGTTCCTCGACGTCGGCGTGCCGTTCCTCGCCGGAACGTACGACGAGCGGATGTACGAGGAGCTCAGGCTTCGCGCGCAGGTGTTCGAGGTGCTGACCGGAGGCGACGTCGTCGGTGACGACGCCGGTGGAGACGACGCCGCAAATGGCGCCGAGGGGACCGAGGAAGGTCTCCGATTCGTCACGCTTCCGGAGCGGCTGGTCGCGGACCTCCGGGTCCGCCTGCACGTGTGGGCTCCGCACCCCGATGCGGTAAACGCCGAAGCGGCCTGACCCGCGACGCCCGACGCGAGCGTCGCTGGGAGGGATCCGCGTTCGTCGACACCTGACGAAAGGCGTCTACGGTGCCCGCATGACCGGGGGAAGAGACGGATTCTTGTGGGCGCCAGTGGTCCCAGCTAGGCCGGAAGCTCTTCCGGATATGCCGCCCATTTGCGCATCGTGACGAACACACGATGAATTGGGCAGTGCTCGGGCAGGTCTTCAGGCGGGCCGTCCTCGACGCAGCACCGCTCATCGCAGTAGTCGTCGTCCCGGTCGACGGAATCGTGCCGGCCGCCGTCTCCTCCGAACCCGAGATAGCCATTGGCCAGGGTCAGGTTCCGGTTCAGGTACGCCCAGTACCGGGCGCAAGCGCCGAGCGCGAGGCCGGTCGGATCGCGGTCGGACGAGAGCAGCTCCAGGCCGATCGCGGAGCTCTGGTACTGAGCGCCGCATTGCATGAGCACCATCAGCTGGCGAAGCGTGAGTCGGTGGACCGCCTCCTCGAACTCGGCACGCCCGAGACGCTCCAGGCCCCACAGCGCCATGAGCGGCATCATCAGCTCCGGATCCGCAGGCCGGTTCACGAAGATGTCAGACTTCCACATCTGGATGACCGGGACCTCGAGGTCACTCCGCGGCACCGTCAGGCCGAAATCGAGATACCCGGCCTGAAGCGCGAACATGTTCGTGCGGTGTGTCGGATCTCGCCCGGTCGCGGCGATGTCCCGCGCCATGTGTTCCGCGAGCTCGCGGTGATGCGATACGACTGGCGTGCCCCCCGGAGTTTTGACTGGCGTACGGCCGTCCACGACGACGAACCACTCGTCCAGCCTCGCGACGGACAGCGTCATGCCTTCTCCCCCCACCCGCGCCATGTCGGGACCGAATGCCCGAGTTGCGCTCGGAACAGGTCGTCGTCCACGAGTTCCTGCCGCTGCACCCACTCCAGGTCCGTCGGATCCGCGACGCATAGGTAATGCGCGTTCTCCGGAGCTCGCTCGAGCGCATCCCACGCTGGCGCAAGCAGCGGACTGCGCGCCGCGGCGCGCTCGAGCGCGGCTCTGGTGAACGCGAACACCGTCGAAACCGGTGGGATGCCATCCGCGAGGACGTCGTGGTTCCCGGTCAGCGACATGGAGGAGAAGGAAAGCTCGCGCCGATCGTCTCGAACTTGGCTCAGATGGCCCGCCAGCCGGTAGTTTCGCGTGAACTGCAGGATCGCCCACGGCAACCCCACATCCCGGACCGCGTTCTCGACACGGAGTTGGAACCTGAACGCATCGCAGCTCAGGCTTACGAGAGCTTCGTCGAGCGCGTCGTCCGCGGCCGGCGACCACGCGAGAGCCTGCGGCACTTCCTCGACGACGTCACCGCGACGAACTACCTGCCGGAGTTGCTGAATCTCGAAGACGCGTGCCGTCCCCACCCGTTCCCCCCTTCACGCCTGCGCCTCGGTCCATGTGCCGCTCGCGGCCAGAGCTGTTCGTGCCAGGCCTTCAGCGTCTGCGCGCGGCGCTCCGCGGTGCTCGATGACAGCGGGCTCACCGACTCGAGGAACTCGGCGGCTGAGGCGGGATCGACGTCTGCCACGCTGCGCTTGCCCGCCCAGCGCGCCCAGGCCGTTCCGCAGGTGCTTCGCTCGAACCCGTCGGCCGCGCAGCGAAGCCGCGCGGCAGCATTCACTGGAAGGCAGCGCCATCCGGCCGGGGTAGGCTCACCGTCCTTGTCGAGGAACCCCAGCACCTTCGCAGCGTGCACGTAGTACAGGACCTGTCGCTCGACGACGCCGAGTGCCTGAGGCGTGATCTCGGCGCCGGCAGCGGTGAGCTCGAGCACGCGAAACACGGTGTCGAGCATGTCCGCCTGCGGGATCTCCTTGGTCTCGAGCGACACGGCCGGCGTCGGTCTGGGCATCGGCCTTCCTCCCACGCACTGAAGACCTCGTGCGTTACTCGTCCTCGCGAAGCCCCAGGACCTGTACCGTCCCGCGGCGTCGCCGGTCATGCCCCCACACGAACCACGCGTACTCTATCGAATCGGTTCCACCCCCGGTGAACGAAGGGCGATTCGGAAGCACGTACACGTCGGGCGCGTGTGTGCTCATGAAGCTCCAGCGCGACTTCGATGCGAGATAGTTCAGTCTGAGCAGCATCACGACGGTATCCGCGCACGTCAGAGAAGCGTCGATGAATTCCTGCGCGAGCCGGAACGGTGGATTCGTGATCGCGACCGCGAAGCGGCGCCGCTCGAACGCACCGCGGCGCGCAGCCTCGATGAAGTCCCCCGTCGTGATCGCCGCACCCGGCGCCGCTGAAGCGAGACGCCAGCGCTCCTCGTCGCGAAGCTCCCACAGGTCCCAGGTGACGTCCGGGCGCCGCACGGCGCGCACAATCGCGCCGTCGCCCGCGGCTGGCTCGAGCCACTTCCCTCCGGGCAAGTCGACCGCCTCCAGGAGGCGGCGGACGCACCACTCCGGCGTCGCATAGTAGTCCGCCGGCGAGCGGCGACCGCCGCGGTTCGTAGCGCTCACGCGATCCCCTCGAACACGTGCTCACGGTGCCACGCGAGATATCGCTGGTGGGCCAGCCCGAGTCCGGGCACGACTAGGCGGCGGTCGATGCCGAGCGCCTGCCGCGCGGCGGCAGAGAGTGATCCGGCGCCACGCACCCCGCCGTCGTCGTCGACCGTGATGAGCCCCGCGTCGAACGCCGCGTCGAGGTGCGGAGCCAGCAGGAGCCCGTTGAACGGATCGAGCCGCTCCGCGTCCGAGTCGCACTCCGCCCAGGGCTTGATGTGCCCGGCCCGGAGTAGCCGCGGCTCGTCCATCCCGGTGAGCGGGCACCGACCACCCCACCACGCCATCAGCCTCGCGCGGAACACGTCCTGTCCGATCCGCTGCACCGTGAGGCGCTCCGCCTCGGTGGAGCGTGGGAGCCCAGCGGTCTTCTGATCGAACTCGCGCAGCGCTTCGTTGACGTCGCGATCCGGCTCGCGGGGGGAGGGCAACTCGCCGCGCACGAGCGGCGGGTGAAGCGCCCGGTGCACTTCGGGATCAACACCGCTGTCGCGCGCCAGCCGCGCCGCGAGTGCGAAGATCTGGCCAGCGGCCTCGTACACGCTCGCCCCAGACCCCCAGTTGTCCTTGACGCGCGGATGCGGCAGCCGTGTCGCGATTAGCTCTGCGAGGGCCTTCCGGTTGGCCCGCTCCGCCCGACGCTGCGGGGTCGGGTTGTAGTCAGCGGCCTCACGATCGAAGAAATCGACCGGGTACATCGCCGTGCCGGGACCGGGATCGCGCGGCGGCTTCAGAGCAGGTCCCAGCTGGTTTAGCGAGAACAGTGCAGCGTGGTACGCGCGCGAGAGGTGGTCGTACAGGCTCCCCGGCGGGACGAACGCGTCGATCGTCGACGACTTCTCCCGCTCGGTTCCGGCGGAACGCTCCGGCAGTGCGGCCCAAAGCGCGAGGAGCGACTCGCGCTGTCGTGGGTTGCGCTCCGCCATCTCGCGCAGAAGCCGCTGCGCCGGCTCGTCCTCGATGCGCGTCGGGTTCGGAGCGAACCACCTCGGACCATCCTTCCCCACGCCCAGGTGCTCACCACCATCGCGAATTCGGACGGGCGACGCGAGGAGGAGGTCGTCTGCGGCTACGGCGTAATAGACCCCCCGCGAGCCGTCGCTCGGAGCGCTGGAATCTTGCATGTATCCAAAGGCGATCCCGGGCACTTCGGGACGGCGGATCGCTCGCGTCGAACCGTCCTTCTTCACGTACGAGTTCGGCGTCACCGCGGCGCGCCCCAGCAAATGCCGGTTCGTCTCAAAAGGTCCGCAGTAGTAGAGCGCATGGCGCGTCGTCATCGGAGTGATCTCCTCCGGCACATCACTTCCAGAACCGGCCCGACGAGTAGATTCGGCCGTTCGGGTGCGAGCGCTCCCGAAACGGCGGCTCCGGAGCCCGTATGAATGTCTGCGCTTCGGGATCTTCTGCGAAGCGCGAGAACCCGTTCCTGATGAGCGCCCGGTCCGCGTCAGCCATGCTCGGGAGAACGAGTCGGTCGAAGACACCGGCCCCGTCGTCGAAGAAGAAGATGGTCGCGCATCCGCTCGCGTCGTCATCGACGAGCGCCCAATTCTGTTGGAGCATCTCGATGACCTTGAACCAATAATCGCGACTCCGGATTTCGATTATCGGTACCTCTGCTCTCTTCCGTCGATGGTCGAGCATGGTGCCCTCACGACAACGCCGTGACTGGTTCGCCAAGACCTCTTCACGCCGATGCTTGCCACTCGGGTCGGACTTCGGCGGTGGATCACTCCGCCGGCGCGAGGAACCGCACTGACTTCAGCGGCATCCGCCGCTTCGCGGACTCGTCGAGTCGACCGTAGTGTTCGACCCAGAGATCGAACAGCTTCTCCATGTCGAGAAGCGAAACCCTCCGCTTCTCCTGCTTTCGCGCCTCATCCTGAGCGTCGCGCGTGAACCCGCCGGTGTTCACGAACAGGCCGACGTCACCCTCGCCGAGGACGGCGAGGAACGAGCGCAGGTCGGCAACGTCGATCTTACGGTCCACCCGCTTGACCTGGACCTTCACGCGAGGCGGCTTGGTCCCGAGGGGATCGGTGAAGGCGAGGATGTCGACGCCCCCGTCCTTCCCGGGCGGCGCGATCCAGTCGACGTGGTACCCCATCGCCCGGATGAGCCCGGCGACGAGTTCCTGAAAGTCGTACGGCGGCATCTTCTGCAGGAGGTTCTCGATGCCACGCCACGCCGCCTCCTCAGCCTCCTCGAACGACTCGATGACTGCGCGCTCGGCGTCGGGCGGTCCGTCGGTCTCTTCGGCATCGTCGCCGCCGCCTTCACTAGGCTGCGCCTTCTTCCACTCGCGGTAGAGCCGGACCGCTTCGCGGTAGAACTGCTCGGGGTCGCGGTGCTTCTTGAACGCCGCCTTCCCTGCGTCGGTCACGACCCAGGTGCCCTTCGTCTTCACGAGCCACCCAGCTTTCACCGTGTCGACCGTCGCGAACCGGACATTCTTCTCGAAGCGGCGGGCTCCGTTGGCGTAGGCGCCACGTTCCCATTCCGTCATCGTCACCGCGTTGGCTGTCGCCGCGAGCGCGTCCTTCGCGGCCATGCCTTCCGGGTGATCGATAAGGATCTCGAACAATTTTCGGACGAGCTCCCCCATCCGCTTCCGGCTGGTGTCTCCCACAGTCCCTCCGCCGCGAACCTCGGGTTAGGTAATCCGTGTGACCGCGTCCTCGAACTCCGCCTGCCAGGGGCCCCAGTGCGACATCTGGTTTCCCAGCCGCTGGTCCTTCAGGGCGGACGCGGTCGCGCGGGGGCCGCATTTGCGGGTGAGCGTCGCGAACGCCTCGTGCGTGTAGCGATACGCCGCGTTGCCCGTCTTCGAGAACTCGACGATGACACCGTTCTTGAAGAACAGCACGAGCGCATCGAGGCCGCCGCTGCCGGTCAGATCCCGCGCGCGAGAGAGTGCGCTCTTCGCCTTCTCATGCATGTCGCTGTGCGGCGGAAACCTCCGCGTCAGCAGTTCCCTCGTAGACGCTGAGAAGTAGAACGTCGTTGCCACGAGTTTCTTGAGGTGCTTCCGCCAGAACTTGCGCCGCTCCTTGTCGAAGTCGATCGTCTCGAAGAACAGGTCGAGATCCTCGGCGAAAAGCCGCTCGAGCAGCTTGTCGTACGTCGTCGGCGCGATCGTTTTGAACTGCTTCCACCCGCGCGCCTGTGGGCTGGTCTTCGCATGCCAGCCGCTCCGGGGATCGCCCCACGCGGCGATAAGGATACGGATCAGCTGGTCGGCGGCGACCTCATTCACCGTGCCGCCGCCAAGGTGGAACGCGAGGCATGCGTCGGCGAACGCGACGTTCGCCTCGATCGTCTCCGGAATCCGGACTGGGAAGGGCTGTGTCCCGTGTCCTGCGCTGCGGAACCACGAGGATTCACCGACACGCGGCAGCATCATCGCTTCGACACAGACGTCCGTCTGCACCTCGGCCCACAGCCACGGCCATCGATCGCCCCGGAGCCTCGCCCAGGCGGCGAAGACGAGACAGGTGTAGGGCCAGGACCGGTCAAGCAGACCTGGAGAACAGAGGCGCCGAACGAGCTGCGCGAAGCTCTCAACGGTGCGGCTTCCGTGCGCTACCGCATCCGCGGATGCCCGATGGTCAGGCGCGAGCAGATCGGCTTTGTTGATTGTGCCGTTGAAGAGCGCCACATCTGCCGGTGCTTCCCCGGCGAGCCGAGCCCAGGAGGACCAGACATGCGGAGGCAGCGTCAGCCGCTCGCGCATCAGCGTCGCGAGGTAGCGGTCCCATGCGCCCGGCCGGGCGGCGAGCACCGCCCGGAGCAAGTCAGGTTCAACTGACCGAAAATTACGCGCGAGGACGCGCGCGTCGCGCGGCGTGACTTCCTCCGCAGTCCCACGCGCGATCGCCTCCTGGACGCGACGAACGACGACGGCGAGGTCCTCGACCGGCTTGGGCGCACGCGGCCGCCCCGCGAGGCCAACGGTGGCAATGCGTCGTTCGAACGCCTCTCGCGTCTGATCCAGCCGCCGGCCGGTGTCGAGGCCGATGTTGTGCACACGATCGCGCGCAGCACGAAGCGCGGCCGCAACGTCGTCCGGTGTCACGGCGTCGTCCCCGCGCGCGCCAGCGCCTCACCGCCGGAAGTGAACCTGACCTTCAGGACGACGCGGCGGTCGGCGGCATCATCCGCCGGGCGATTTAGGGCGTCCCAGCGGCCAGCGAAGCGCTTCGGTTCGACCGGGCCGCGCCCCGCAACCGTGAACCGGGTGTCCATGCAGCCGCGGGTCTTCTCGTCGTCCTGCAGCCTCTTGCGAACCGCGAAGTACACCTTCTGGGCGCGCCGGGCGCTCAGGCCCACGTTGTACTGATACCCGTCATCGCCTCGCCTACCCTGCGGATCGGTGTGTCCTTCGAGGACGATGCTGTTCGTGAGCTGCTGATCGACGTCGCACACTAGCTGAACCACGCGCCTCAACGGCTCGAGCAGCGCGTCCACGTCGTCCGCGACGATCTCATCGCTTCCAACCCGGAAGTAGAGAGCGTCCTCAGGAAACTCAACGCTCAGGACGAAGCGGTCGTGAGGATCCGTCTGCACGGCATCGCGCAGCTTGGGCTCGGCGTGCAGCTTCGACACGAGCTCTCCGAGGGCGACGACCGACTTCTGCTGGACGTCATCCACGCTCTGCAGCTTCGTCTGGAGCGCGCGGTTGGCCTCGCTCGCGTGCAACATGAAGATCGCCGCCAACAAAAGGAACGTGACGGCGACACTCGCCATCAGATCCGTCATCGAATGCCCGAAGTCCGGGAGCTTCCGTGGGCGGCGCACCGCTATCTCCGCGCCTCGGGAAGTCGCTTCACGTGCTCCGTCATCTTGGCGACGGCCTCCTGGAGGTCGTCCACCCGGTCGCCCACGGTTTGTCCATAGAGCGTCGTCGCGGCGGCGAGCTTGTCGGACAGCTTCTCCCACGAGCCGAGCATGTTTCCGGTGGTGCTCTCGACCGTGCGCGCGACGTCCTGGAGCAGCTGGGGCCAGACGCTCTCCATCTTCTCGAGCGACGACGCGTTCCGGGCCGTAAGGTGCGCCTGCTGCTGCAGGGACGCCTCGAGCGCACGCCGGGCGTCGTCCGAAGCGCGCATCGTCGCGCTCGCGGTGTCGGCGGCCGCCTTCAGCTTGGTGGCGGCGTCCGCGATCTGCGAGACGCCCGAGCTCGACGCCTGCAGCGCCCCCTGGACCTGGCGCATCAACTCGCTCACCAACTCGGCCGAGGCCCCGAGATCCTCGGTAACGCCCTTGACCTTTCCTGCGAGCGCCTCGAACTGCGCGACGCTCGCGCTGCTGCGGCCCGCGCTCGTAGTCGCGGCGTCATCGAGCGCAGCCATGATGCGCAGGATCCGCGCGTTGGTCTCCGTCAGCACGCGAGTCATGGCATCGGAGCCCTCTCTCACGAGGTCGTCTCCGAGCCGCTTCACGTTCTCTTGTGTGGAGCTCGTCACGGACGCGAGCAGCGCCTGCTGCTCGTTGTGCTGCTGCTGGAACCCGTCCAGCGTGTCACGGAGCAGCGATCCCACCCCGCCGAGCTCGTTCGACAACTGCGAGATCACACTCTGCAGCTGCTCGACCAAGCCCGCCATGTTCCGGGTCTCGCTCGAGAATCCGCCCGTGACGACGTCCTGCAGTTTCCCGAGGAGCTTCTCGAGATCCGAACTCGACTGCGACTGCAGGGTCTTCTGAATGCCGTCCAGCGACGTGCCAAGCTGCTTCGCGAGCTCCCCCAGATTCCCTCGCAGCGACGTCTCCATCTGCGTCCGCATCTTCTCGGCCTCGTCGCGGATGTCGCCGAGGAACGTCTTGATGTGGTCCGCCATCGCGTCCTGGACCATCGTGCCGAGCGTTCGGGTGACCTCCTCGCCGAGGTCCTTCACGCTCACCTCGATCGCCTGGAGGCGCTCGAGGCGGCCCGTGATCGACGTGGAGGAGTCACGCACCGCCCGCGTCGACTCACGCACCGCTTCGGTCAGGACCGCGAGCTCACGCGAGTGCTGCTCGCGCATCCGGAGCTCGACCTCTCGGTGCTGGATGAAGTCCGCCGAGAGGAATTCCCGTAGCCGGCGCACACCTGCGGCGAGGCGAGCGTCGGTCGCACGCAGCACGAACCCGTGCGCGATTGCCGCGACGATACCGGCGCATGAGATGACGAACTTGAACCCCATTTTCGCGACGGCATCGGCGAGCGCCGTCGCCTGCGCCGCGCTCGTTCGCACGGCCTCGCCCGTAGCAGGGGCTTGCGTCGCACCGGCGCTGATCGCATGTCGCACGTCGACGAACAGCACCCACGCGATGAGCCCGAAGGTGAACACGAGCGCGATGCCGGTGTACGACGCGCCCCACACGAGCGCCGCACGCTTGCTCTTCGCCTCCTCTGCCCACTCTTGGAGCAAACCGTCGAGCGGCTCGGAGAGGACGATGCGCCCCTCGTAATGCCCGGTCTCCTTCGACCGGAGGGCAGTTACGGCATCGTCGATCAGCTCCCCGATGCCTTCCCGCTGCACGGCCGCGGGCTCGCCGCGGACGCCACGACGAATGGCGTCGGCCAACTCTTGCGAGGAGTCCCGAAGGAGCGTCGGGAGACTGGCCAGCGACCGCCATGACCAGCCGAACAGCGCGGTCAGGAATCCGACGGCGACGACGAGGGTCCACTGGTCCCTCAGAAAGTGAAGCACCTCTGTCATTGCACGTTCTCGTTCTGCTGACGAAGCACATCGCGAACGTCCGCGACGGAGACATCCGCATCGGGTGAGAGGAAATCCTGTGCCAGCGCGCGCTTGCGCTCGACAAGACCGTGGAGCGCGACGTCGAACCCGCCTTCCGGATCGCCGGCGTGGTGGAGGATCGGGTAGTGCACCGTGACCGGCAGCTTCTGGCCGATCCGATGTGCCCGGTCCGTCGCCTGATCTTCCTTGGCCGGGTTCCACCAGCGCCCGTAGTGGATCACGTGGTTCGCGGCGACGATGTTCAGCCCGGCTCCGGCGGCGAGCGGGCTCAAGACGAGAACATGAAAACCGTCCGCCTCGGAGAACTGCGCGATGTACCGGAGCGCCTGGCGACGTAGGTTCGCCTCTCCGTTCACGATCCGCGCGTGGACGCCGTAGCGCAGCCGCAGCGCGTACACGAGCAACTGCTGCATCTTGATCCACGGCGAGAACACGAGCGCCTTCTCGCGCCGCTCTCGGACACCGTCCAGGATGTCTAGGCAAAGCTTCAGCTTCGGACTCGCGGCGAGGATGTCGTCGAGCTCTGGCGGAGCCTCGTCGTCGGTGCCGAAGAGCGTCGGCCGGAGCAGCCACGGGTGCTGGTACAGGCTCCGGAGCCGCGAGAGGACTTCGAGAGTCCCGCGCTCCGTCCCGGCGCCGGGCTGGACGATGACCCGCTCCAGCGCCATCTGCTCGTCCGTCATCGCGGCGCGATGCACCGCGTACGTCTTCGGCGGGAGGTCATGAAGCACTCCCGCCTTGGTGCGGCGGCGTAGCAACGATCCCTCGGACGGATGTTCCAGCGCGTCCGCAACCGCCTTCGGGGATGCCCGCCCCTCCACCTCGAACCGCTGCTTGAACTCCGCCTGAGTACCCAGCGGCCGTACCGGACTGAGGAAGTCAAAGAGCGTCCAGAGGTCCAGCAGCCGGTTTTCGACGGGCGTTCCCGTCGAGCAGATGCCGAAATCGCGCTTCAGCGCGCGCGCGGCGCGCGATCTGAAAGTCTCCGGATTCTTGATGTACTGCGCCTCGTCGAGGACGACGGCGCGCCAATCCACCTTCAGGAGCGACACCTGATGGCGATCGAGCGTGTCGTAGTTCGTCAGAACGGTCGCGTTCGGGTCGATCGCAGACACATCGAGGGATCCGTCCTTGCGCTTCAGCTCGCGGAGCGCCGGCCCATGCAGCGTCACGACTGGCTGGCACCCCTCGGCCCGCAAGAAACGGGCGAGCTCCTCGGACCAGTTCTCGAGGAGCATCACCGGCGCGACTACGAGCGCCGGTTTCGGGTTTCCATCCCAGAGCGACTTCTGAAGGGCCAGGAAGCACGCGACCTGCAGCGTCTTCCCGAGTCCCATCTCGTCCGCGAGCAGGACTCCGGGAGCACCCTCGCGAAAGTGGCGCCACATCCACGCGAGCCCCTCGCGCTGGTGGCTCTTCAGCTGGACGCCGGGCGCGAGCAGCTCGTCGAGCCTCGTCCAAGGGACCTCGTTGGCCTGGTCGTTCCGGGTCTCGCCTTCCAGAGCAACCCGTTCGTCGATGACCACGCCGAGGCGTGCCGAGCCGCCACCACTCGCGCGGGCGTCGCTCCGCTTCGCGGCGACCTGCTCGATCGCGGCCTCGAGAACGCCGCGAAGAGCCTCGGTCGGAACGACCTTCAGCCCGCCATGGTCGATGACGCCTGGCGATTCCTTCCGAAGCTCCTCCACGATTTCGTCGCGTAACCGCGCTGCGTCGGCGGGCGTTGCGAGTTCGAGAACACGCGTCGCGCCGGCGTCGTCGCCGCGGACGGTGATCCGGAGAAAGGGCCCGGTCGCCTCCTCTTCCAGGAACCACAGGACGTCGCTCGACTGAACATCCGCGGGTCGCCCGACGCGGAGGATGGGGACGAATCCCGCCACGCGTGCGCCGTACTCCGACAGGTCGATCCCTGCGGTGGAGACGCCCTCCGGGATAAGCTTCAGCGGATCGGCGATGAGCTCGGCAGCGCGCGACTCTGTCCTGTCGAGCGCCTTGCGACGAACGTTGCGGATGATCTCGGCGTTGTCTTCGGTCACGACGGCAACGCGATTTCGGTCCAGCCGGACGATCGGCTGCTCACGATCGATTCCCGTGACTGGAAGCTCCTCGCGTTCACCGAGTTCGTTCGTGAACCATGCCCCCATGCCGTATCGCCGGGAGCCTTCATGCTGCCGCGGCTCCCAGCCGAGCGAGACGCGATCTACGGTGACGATCTCGAGCTTGCGGAGGTGTTCGTCAAACGTGAGCCGGACGGCGCTGCCATACCGGTCTAGCTTGTCGGCCGCGCGGCGCAGCCGTGCGAGCAGGGCGACTTGCGCGTGCCCCCCGTCGATCCCGGCTTCCGGCTGCTGCGCAAGCACCTCGTCCAGCCAAAGGCGTTCCGGATGCACCGCCTCGCCGCGGATGCGGACGTGCGGCGAGGGGGACTGGGCTGAGCTGGGCTCCCACGTCGATTCGAATCGAAACGACCTCGCGCCGATGTACGACGTGGATGAGACGCGCGCGGTCCCGCCCGGAGCCCCCGTCAGTCGCGCGAGGACGTCCGAGTTCCGGGCGGCACGATCCAGCTCCTCGTCGGACGCTTGCTCCAGCCCTGCGAGCGACGCGTCGCGGGAAGCTTGCGGTCGAATCGTGAGCCGGGTCGGCGACGGGTCACCGCCCGGCGGCAGATCGATCCAGCCGCTCTCTTTCCAGTCCTCGAGGAGTTCAGCGAGCGTGACGCCGAGCGCCGTTCGCCAGAACGGCGCATCAATCGTGACTTCGATGGCGTCCCCCTCGCTCATCCAGACGGATCCGCGCAGCAGCTGTGGCGCGCATCGTACACCACGTCAGCGTTTGCTTCGCCTGCTCACGAGCCTGCGGCACGAGTCCCCGAGCTGCGGGACGCGGAGTCTTCCTACCTCGCCTCACCGCGCGTGTTCACTGCTCGCGCGACCAACTCCGTCCAAGACCGGTACAGCGCTTCGTTCGGGCGGGCCGTCGAATACGGCCGCAGACCGCGGGGGAGGAACGCGAGCGCAACTCCTGTGCTCATCTCGGACCAGACCCGCTCCTCGTTGACGCCGCGCTCCGCTGAGACCCTCGCGATGACGCGCTCTGCGCGGTCTAGCTGGATCTGAGTCAATTGCGCGAACTCGTCGATCGCGCGGTGCACCTCGTCCGGCGTGACGTAATGCGTCGCGGCCGCGAGCAGCAGGAGCGCGGGGTGCAGGTTCAGATGGTATGCGGCCAAGATCCCGCCAAGCTTCAGCGGAGAAGGCTGCTCGCACCTCGCGAGATCGATACGCGCGGCGCTGTACAGCGCCTGGTCCAGCAGGGCCTGGAAGTAGAACCCCCACAAGAACCATTCCTTGCGCGGGAAGTCCTCGAACACGCGCGCGTGCGCGCTGCCCACCGGATGCGAGGAAGGGAGCAGGCTGACGATCGAGACGCGCACCCCAGCTGCACTTCGGAGCGCTGCCGCGTCCCGGTCGAACCCCACCTCACAGTACTCGGCGATGCACTCGGCCATCGGGTCAACTCACTCGTTCCGGAACTCATGCTCGCGGTGCCACGCGAGAAATCTCTGGTGCTCGGCCGTGAGCCGCGCGACCCGGGCGTCCTCAACGATCCCCATCGAGCGTAGATCGACGGCGGACACCTGCCGTGACCGGACGAGCCGCCCGTCGTCATCGAAGGTCACGAGCCCGGCGTCGAACGCCGCGTCATAGTTCGCGGCGAGCAGAAGCCCGTTGAAGACGTCGAGCCGTTCGGCGTCGGTCTCGCACACCGCCCACGGCTTGATGTGGCTCGCCCGGAGCAACTCCGGGATTGCGACGCCCGTCACCGCGCAGCGACCTTCCCAGTACTCGACGAGCCCGGCGCGGAAGAGATCCTGCCCTACCCGCTGGACGACGAGCCGCTGCGCCTCGGTCGTCCTCGGCAGCTCGGCGGTCTTCTGCTGGAAGGCATGGAGCAGCCCGTTCGGCAGCGTCCGCGCGAGCTGGTACGCGCGCCGGAGGAGCCGGTGGAGCGCGGGGACGTCTGCGACGACGCGCGCGGCAACCGCGCCGGGCGGCAACGCTACGGAGGAGGTCAAGCCGTGCTCGGCAAGTGCGTACGCCACGTCCCCTCGCGAGAGCGCGACGAGCGGGCCCTCGTCGTTCGTGGCGAGCCAGATCGAGAGCGGCGCATGCGTGCTGTCGAAGCGGACCCATCCGGCGCCCGCGCCCAGCTCGCGGTCGAAACCGTTATCCAGCGCCGCCTTCTCCAGGAGCGCGGCTGGGATGGTGGTCCGGTTCACTGGACGGGCTCCCGGGGCGGCGGACGGACGGGCGGGGTCCGGGGCCGGCGGGTCGTCGGCCGCGACCTCACGTCCAGCACGCGCTGTACGCAGGACTCGAGGCGGTCGCGCACCTCGACAGCCCAGAAGCGGACGACGATCCAGCCGCGCTGGGAGAGGTAGGCGTCGCGGACCAGGTCCTCGTGGCACCGCGACCCGTCGAGCTCTTCGTGGAAGTGCACGCCGTCCACCTCCACGTCGATCCGGAGACCGTCCTCGACCACCGCGAGATCGAGCCTGTACGGGCCGAAGGCGTACTGAGGCACCGGCGCGAGCCCCGCCGCGCGCAGCGCCTCCTCGAGCCGCCGCTCGAACGGGCCGACGGACGGGTCCGTTGTCTCCGCGCGGCGGCGCAGCCGCTCGACGTGTCGCGCAAACGCCTCGACGTGCGGGATCCCGGACACCATGCACGCCTCGAGGTCGCCGACGACGTGCAGCTGCGCGCGCGCCCGGGTCACCGCGACGTTGAACACGTTCGCGGTCTTCGCGAGGAATCGTCGCGCCCCGTGCGGCATCGGGGAGCCCACGCACGGCGAGAAGACGATGACGTCCCGTTCGTCTCCCTGGAACCCGTGCGCGGTGTCGGCGATGAGATCGACCCGCTGAAGGGCGGCAGGATCGAGGAGCCTGGCCAGCTTCTCGCGAATCCGGTTCGTCTGGCCCCGGAACGGCGACACGACGCCCACGGTGCCCTTGAAGTCGGTCCTCCGCACGAGCGCGACGACCTCGGACACCACGCGATCCGCTTCCGCCGGCGCGATGGCGCCTCCGCCCTCGGGGCGGAAGACCTCCCCTGACACCTGCGTCCATTGCACTCCCGGCGACGCGCCGGGAGGCAGCTCCAGCCCGCACAGGTCGGTCACCACCCGCAAGCCACCGCGGTACCAGTGCTCGTTGCTGAAGCCGACGATGTCGGGGTGCGACCGGAAGTGGTCCCGGAGCACCACCATGTCCGCGCCGCGCGTGCCGGCAGCGAGATCGAACAGCGAGTTGTTAATGAACGTGAAGGGCTGGTCCGCGGCCTCCGTCAGCGCGTGCTTCGAGGCGAGCTGGTTCTCGCGCGCCGGCGGGATGGTCGCGATATGCCGGAGCTGCTGCGGGTCGCCGATGACCACCGCCCTCCGCGCCCGAAACAGGAGCGGGAGCGCCGACGGGATGTCGCACTGGCTCGCCTCGTCGATCACGGCGAGGTCGAACATCGCGGCCTCGAATGGCAGCGCGCCAGGGGCGGAGAGGTTCGTGACCGCCCAGGCGGGCAGGAAGCGCGTGACCCGCGGCAGGAGCTCGCGGATCTGCTTGCGAAGCTGCGACGCTGTACGGCTGCCGGTGGGCTGGTCTTGGAGTCGCTGCGCGACCGCGCGGAGCTGCCCGGCTATCTGCCGCGTCTCCCCGTCGAGCAGCAGCCCGAGGCCGGAGCGCTGCGTCTCGAGGATGTTCCGGCCGAGGTTCCATGATTTGTGGCGCGCCTCGTTCCACTCGAACGCGAGGGCGTCCACGGCGCCGAGCCCGACGAGCCCCTCGAGCGCTCGGCGGTAGCAAGACACCGCGTCGGCAGCGAGCGTCGCCTCGCGGAGCGCCTCTGCGTATCGTTTCCACGGCTCCACGGCGTCCGCGTCGAGCCGCTGCTTCGGCCGCGCGAGGCGCTCGAGCGGACCGCGCGCGTCCGTCAGGAGGCGCGCCGCGCGGCGGAGGTCGAACGGACGCCGGATCGCCTGCAGCATCCCACCCGAGCCGCCGGCGTGCCGCGCGAGCAGCCGGAGCGCTTCATCCAGGGCCTCCCTCGACGGCAGACCGGTGGCGCCGGCAAGGGTCGCGAGCTCCTCCTCCGAGAACCGCAGGCGCCACTCGTCGAGCACTTTGTCGAGCCGGCCGGCCTCGTTCCGGGCCTGCCGGATCTCGTCGAGCTGGGCCTCGAGCCGATTCCGCCGCTCGAGGACACGCGCATACTCCTCGTACATCGGCGCGAGGAGCGCGCCGGCGATGGGGTGCGCGGCCGTCGAGAGGAGCCCAGTCAGCGCGTGCACGAGGCGCTCCGCGAGCCCATCCTGGCTGCCGAGCCGGAGCACGATCGGCGCGCGAACGAGCCCGTTCAGTCGCTCCTCGACGACGGAAACCGCCTTCCGGTTGCGGCTCGAGAACAGCACCGGCTTCGCGTGCAGGAACGCGTTCGCGAGGACGTTGAGGACCACCTGCGACTTGCCGGTCCCGGGCGGTCCGGTGACCACCGTCAGCGGCTGCCGGAGCGCGCGCTCGCAGGCCCCCCGCTGCTCGGCGTTCAACCCGCGGACCTCGACGAGCGTGACCGGGTCCGGCGCGGCCGCCGCCCGGCAATCGTCGGAGAACAGCGGCGCGAGCGCAGTGCGGTCCAGCATCGCGTCCGGAACGGCCGCGAGCTCCTTCAGTTCGCGCTCGAGCCCCGCGGTGTAGCGGGACGGCTCCGCCGCGAAGAGGATCCCGCGGTTTAGCAGCCCGGTCTTGCCCAGGGTACCAGGCCACGCGGCGGTCACGAGGCCCTCGGGGTCGAGCGGCTCGATCACCGGCAGCTCGACCGGAAGTTGCGCGAGCTTCCGCACCACGTCCGCGAGCCTCACCTCGGGGAGATCGCTCGACCACTCGACCAGCCCGAGCTGCTCGAGGACCTCGTTCTGCTCCTCCGTGGACCCAAAGAGCCGCTGGAGCGCCTCGCGGTTCACCCGCGGCCAGTCGGGAACGAGCCGGAACGCCGGGTACCCGTTCCCGGCATGCGCTTCCACCGGCTGCTCGAACATCGGCAGCAGGAACGGCGCTGGGTTCCCGTCCGCGTCCGGCTCCCAGCTCGCCAGCACCGGATACCCGTAGAACAGCTGCGCACTGTTCCGGCGCAGCTGCGTTCGGGAGACGAGATGCATCTCCGACGGGCGGATGCGCGGCTCGGCAGCCGCGCCCTCGAGGAGGCTCCACTCCTTCGCATGCTGCAGGACGACGTAGTCGGGGCGGGCCGCCTGAACCGCGAGCCGCGAACCGGGCCTCTGATCCTCCCGAATGCATTCGAGGTAGTAGGCCAGCAGCCTCCTGAAGCGCGCCCAGCGCGTCGCGGATGGCCCATCCACCTGCTTCCGGCTCACGAGCGCGACCCCGTCGTCCGTGGCGGGTGGGCGACGCGCGGATCGGCTGGCGGCGGATCGAGGCGGGTCTGGTACGGGCGGCCGGTGCGGATCGCCTCGACCATCGCGTCGTAGATCTCGAGGATCACGCGCTTCGTGCGGTACTCGCTGTGAGCTCTCTCGTCGTTCTTCCGGACGATCGGGAAGGTGTCGAGGATGTAGTCCGCGTCCTCGCGCAAAATGCCGTACAGGTGGAAGAAGGCGGCATCGAGCTCGGCGCGGAGCAGGAAGCGGCGCTCGGGATCCCAGCGGAACGGCGGGCCGGAGTAGCCGGTATCGTTGGCAAATGGCTCAAGATCCCACGCGGTGTAACTCAACTCCAGAACGCGCGAAGAAACGAACTCACAATGGGAGACCTTGGGCTGCCACGGCGCTGTAGTCGCGTACACGGCTGGCTGCAGCACAGGAAGCTGCCTCATCGTGAAGTACTTCAAACTGGTTCCACCGACCTTCTGGCGGGCCGCGTAATCGAGAACGAAGCTGCACAGATTGCCATACAAGCACACCGCTGCAGCCACATCAGCCGCAGGAAGCATGAGGAGGAACTTATCTCCCACGGCGGCGCGCGGGATCACAGAAGCAATCACCGTGCGTTCGTCCGTACTGCGGCAGATGTCGCGCCACCCCATAAGCCACCCGCGTTGCCACCTGCCGGCAAGGCGATTCCGCACCTCAGTCTCTGCCACCCAATAGCGGGGCAACGGCTCATAGTTGGGCGACCTCAGTCGCTCCTCCGGCACATCCGGCAATTGTGTGTCTAGCGACCCTGGCTTCTTGTCCGCATAATCCCCGTACCTGTGGTCGTACTGATGCACCATCTTGGCTTCGACAAGCGGGAGGTGGACACCACGTTCTCCGACGAAGCGACTTCCGTCACGCTGCATCCTGTCCTTTGCGAGGTCCGCCTGAGTCCTGAAGAGCCCTGAGTCCGCAGACATGTGCAGCATCGCCATGAAGCGCACTTCCCACGGATTCCAATGCTGCTCGCCGGACTCGCGCCAGAGGATGCCCGCCCTCCTGTACAGCGCAAGGTTGAGCTCAGCGTCACGAGCAGACCTGAACGTTGAACACGTTCCAGTGTTGGGGTTCAGGAGTGCAATATCGTCAGGCGAAAGCGTGAACAGCCTCCCTGGATCCCGAACGTCGGCCGCAGATTCGGCGAAGAATACGAATTTGGCGCGAGGTGCCGCGATCGACCGGCCCAATGCGGTCAACAGGCAGAACTTGAAACGCCTGTGGCCAACATCATAGAACAACCGATCATGATTGCGGAAATCGTAAAGACTCCCCAACCGCGAGTGGCGCACCAGCAGACCGAAAAAGTCCTTTGTCGTGTCGTCAGTAGCGATCCCGCTCGGAACGATAAACCCTGCGCGCCCAGCAGGGCGTAGCAAGCTCGTATTGTGCTCCGCGAACACCGCATATGTGTTCACGTCTCCCTTGCCACACAGCGGGTACCTCCCGGAGTGCCGGATGACATGGCTCTCCCCCTCCGCCTGGCGGCTCGCCACGCACCATTCCCCCCACAGTTCAGGATGGTTCTGAGGGAGGGCCGCGATGAGGCGCTTACGTGTAGCTGAATTCGGTGCTGATGCGATTGCATGGTCACGCGAAGCAAAGAACTCCTGCTCCTGAAGCTTCACCCGCTCCCAAGGCGGATTCCCCAGCACCACATCGAACCCGCCCTTGGCCACCACCTGCGGAAACGCAAGATGCCAGTGGAAGAAGCGGTACTCCCGCGCGAGCTTCTCGACGGTCTGCACCGTCACCGGCGGCGGCGTCCCCTGCCCGTCCCGGAGCTGGCGCCAGAGGTCGTTCGTCGGCGCGCCCTCGACCACGGGGGGCGGCGCCTTCTTCGCCTCGATCGGCGGCTTGGGCCAGACAAACGCGGCGCACCACGCGTCGGCGACTTCTGGTGCCGGAACGCGGCGGAAGCCTGGAGCTCGCTCCAGCGCGCCTCCTTTCCGGCGACCTCTGCCAGGCTGGCGTCGGGCGCCGCGTCGAGCTCGGCGACCGCGCGCGTGACCTGCGCCTCCTCCTCCTTCACCTTTCCCGACCAGTGCGCGCCGAAGCCGCGCTGTCCCTCCGCGGCGGCCTTGTTGCGCTTCTTCAGCGTCCGCGCCGTCGCGCGATCGTCGCCCTCGATCGGCTCCCACGCCTCGTCGGGGATCCCCTTCGCCATCAGCTCCGGCGTGGTCCCGAGCAGCGCGTTTCCTTGCTGGATGTGCGAGTCGAGGAAGGACAGCGGCCGGCCGGGCTCCACCGCCTCCATCCAGAGGCTCACCCGGCACAGCTCCACCGCCATCGGGTTCAGGTCTACGCCGAAGACGCAGCGGCTCACCACCTCCCGCAGCGCCTGCCGGTACTCCGCGGCGGACGGCGTACCGTTCGCGCGCAGCCGCGCGACATGGGTGGCGAGCCGTCGTGCCGCGGCGAGCAGGAAGTGGCCGCTGCCGCAGGCGGGATCGACGACGCTCAGCGAGAGCACCGCCTCCGCCGGCTTCTCCGGGTGCGCGGCGATCGCCGCCTCCACCACCGGTTCGAGCGCGCTGTCGAGCAGCACCTGTACCAGGCTGTCGGGGGTGTAGTAGCTGCCGGTCGTTTTGCGGGCGTTCCCGCGCGTCTCGTCGCCGGTGGCGAACGAGAAGCCGCGCTCGTCCTGCGGGATCTGCGGAACCAGCTCGAGGAGGCTCTCGTAGACGCTCCCCAGCTCCTCCGGCCCCATGTCGCGCCAGTTCACGCGCGAGAGGCCGGATTCCTCCCGGAGCCAGGAGAGCCGGAACACGGCAGTGAGGAGCGCGCGGTTCTCCAGGCTCGCGCCGTCGAGGTCCGGGCATTGATCCTCGTCGAAGAGTCCGCCGAGCGCGGGCAGCCCGAGCCGCGGCTCGCCGCGGGCGACACCGCGGAGCACGATCCCGAGCCCCTCCCACACGTCCGAGAACCGGTCGTGCGCGCTGCGCTTCACGGAGCGATCGCGCAGCCGGCGGAGCCCGTAGCCGGTCTCGTACCTCCGGCGGGCGAGCTCGTCCGCGTTGGCGGGGTGGAGGACGCCGCGCTCCTCCGCCGTGAGCAGGAAGATGAGTCGGTAGACGAGCCGCAGGAGCTGCTGGAAGTAGGCATCTTTCGTGAGCGCGCCGGAGTGCAGCGCGCTCCGCAGCGCCTGGTTCTCGGGATGCACGAGGAAGCCGCGGCCGAGGGCCACCAGCGCCTCCTCCACGCCTTCGCGCAGGTGCTCGCGCGCGCGGGTCCCCTCCTCGCGACCGGCGACGCGCCAGCGCTCCAGCGCGCAGTCGGTGACCGGGTGCTCGCGCTTCCCGAACCGCGACTCGTGCAGGAGCAGCCACAGCGCGGCGAAGTCCGCGTACCGCTCCTCGGCGAAGATCCGGCCCAGATCGGCGTCGATCCAGGCGGGTCGGGTCATGCTCGCGTTGTCGCGGAGGATCCGGAGCGCGACTCCGTCGCTCGCGAGCCCCCACAGCGCGTTCTCGTCGGCGTTCAGCAGCTCCTGCGCGAGCCCGAACGCGCTCCGCCGGCGCGTCCCGTCGCCGAACGCGGGCGCGAGCGTGTCGAGGCCCAGCTCGGCGGGCGCGACGACCACCGGGACCCGCCCTCCGAGCGCACGGTGGCGGAGCGGGTAGGTCTGGTCGCCGACCACCACCGGCTCGGAGCGCTCGAGGGAAACGAAGCCGAAGGCGTCGCGGAGGAGCTCGAGGACGAAGGTGTCTGCCAACACCTGGCTTCGTGCTTCGACTCCGCTCGCCTGCGGCTCGCTACGCTCAGCACGAACGGCGGAGAGCCCGGTCCGGAAGTGCACCCATTTTGCCTGCGCGATCCGCCAGTAACGGCCGATCTCGTCGCGGAGGTTCAGGCCCTTGAGGACCCGGTAGTCGTCGGGGCTCTGCTGCTCCGCCTCGAGCTGGGCCACCTTGGCGAGCCACTCGGGCGAGAGCAGGCCGCCCTCGATCGCGAGGGCCTCGAACGCGAGCTGCGCCTCGCGGGCGCGGGGCTTTCGACGCGGAGCCATGGTCAGCTCACCTTGGGGAGGAGGACGAATAGACCGATGACGTCGGCCGGGAGGAGCGCGTGCACCGCGTACCGGCCGGTCGCCTCCGCGGCGCTCCGGACGCGCCGGTGGTCGGCGAGGAGCGCGTCCGCGCGACGTCGCGCGAAGGCGTCCAGCTCCCCTGCGCGCGCGGCGAGGAGCTCGAGCGCCTGTGCGACGGCGCGTGAGGTGACGTTCGCGGGCGGGTCCGCGGCCGGAGGAGGGACGAGCAGCGTGAGCGCGTCCAGCCCCTCGACGACGCGCGGCGACTGCGCGCCCGCCCACCCGAGCGCGGCGGCCTCCTCGACGAGCAGCGTGGAGGCCTTGCCACCCCGGTGCTCCGTGAGCTGGTGCCGGAGCCTCAGGATCGCCACCGTTGTGCGCTCCTTCACGGCGTCCGAGACCCAGCATCCCGTCCGACCAAGGACGCTCGCATCCTGCTTCCCGTCGCCGTTCCCGTGCGCGGCGTCGGCGAGGGTCCGCTCGAGCAGCGTCTCCGCGAGAATCGATACGAGGGGGTGGCTCCGCTGGATCGGCCGGCAGCGCGGTGCCGGCGGGTAGCCGAACGAGACGAGCGGCGCGCCGGTGATCCCCTCGGCCTCGAGCCGCTCGCGCACATCCTCGGGGAGCGTCGCGAGCGCCGCCTTGTGCGCGCCGCGCCGCAGCTCCTCGAGGCCCGAGCCGAGCCGGGAGAGTGCGCGGTGCGTGAAGCGCTTCACGTCCTCGGCGCCTCCCATCGCCTCGAGCGTCTTCTTCCACTCCGGCAGCACCTCCTCCGGCTTGAGGCGTCGCTGTGCGAACACTGTTCGGTTCGCCTTCGCCCGCTCGGCGGCATCCGTCCAGCTCCGATCGAGCCGGGTCGCTTCCGGCGTCTCGCTGAAGTCGAGCACGCGCTGACGCCCGCCCTTCGCGTGGCGGAGTAGCACCGCCTTCATGAGCGCCTGGGTGAGCGTGTGGCCCTCGTCCGGCAGCGGCACCGGCACGCCCAGCTCCTGCCGGATCTTCTCGGCCTTCCGGAGGATCACCTCCAGCACCGCGCCGTCCACCGGGTTGTTCGCCCCGTAGAGCAGCGTTGCACGCACGACCTTCGACTGCTGCCCAAAGCGATCCACGCGCCCTTCCCGCTGCTCGTGGCGCGTCGGGTTCCAGGACAGGTCGTAGTGCACGACCGCGTCGAAGTGCTCCTGGAGGTTGATGCCTTCCGACAGGCAGTCGGTCGCGATGAGGAGCCGGCGCTCGGCGTCCCCAAGCTGCTCCACCTTGTCCTTCCGCTCCTCCGACGCGAGCTCGCCGGTGACGACTCCGACGGTCACTCCCTTGAACCGGTCCTTCAGGTGCTCGCCGAGGTAGTGCGCGGTCGCGATGTAGCGGCAGAACACCACCGGGGCGAAGCCGTCCGTGAGGAGCTCCTGCAGGTGATCGGTGAGGAGCTTCAGCTTCGGATCGCCCGACTGCCCCGAGAGCCGCTCCGCCTGCGCGATCAGGTCCCCCAGCACCGCGGCCTCGCTCGCAGCGGGCGGCTCGACGTCGTCCTCCGAGAGCGCGTCGGAGGCGCCGTCGAAGAGCCGCTCCTGCAGCGCCTCCTCGTCCTCACCGGCGTCGAGGCCCGCGCGCGTGCGGAGCGCCTGCGCCGCCGCGGCGGGGCTCGAGGCGACGCAGCGCATGAGCGCGAGCGTCCCCCAGAACGAGAGCCGTTGGCGCTTCTCGTCGCCGCCCGCGGCGGACACGACCGAGGCGCAGTAGTCGAGCACGTCCTCGAAGAACCGGTTCCACGCTCCCGTGAGCTGGTAGGTGAGCTCCTTCGTTTCCCGGCGCGGGAAGAGGTTCCCCTCCTTCCACTCGGCGATGTCCGGCCGGCGGCGCTGCACGAAGTGGAGCGCGAGCCGCTCGCGCAGCCGGTCCCGCTCGGCGCCCGCGAGCTCCTTCAGCCGCTCGAACGAGGGGTCGAGGAGCCCGAGGAGCCGGTAAAACGCCTCGTCGTCGCCGCTGTGGGGCGTCGCGGTGAGGAGGACGAGGTGCCGCCCGCTCTCGGCGAGCGCCTTCAGGAGCGCGTGCCGCTGGTGCCGCCCGGCGCCCGTGGAGGCGCAGGTGTGCGCCTCGTCCACGACTACGAGCTCGGGGCAGGCGCGGAGGAAGTCCGCCCGGCGCCGCTCGCTCTTGATGTAGTCGAGGCTCACCACCGTGAACGGATGCGCCGTGAAGATGCTGGTGCCGATCGGCAGCCCGCGCTCAAGCCGGCCGGCGCTCGCGGCGGTCACCGGTGCGGCGCGCAGGTTGAACCGGTTCTCCAGCTCCGCCGTCCACTGCTCGACGAGGTGCGGCGGGCAGAGCACCGTGAACCGCTCGACCTCGCCGCGATCGAGGAGCTCGCGCGCGATGAGCGCCGCCTCCACCGTCTTTCCGATGCCCACGTCATCGGCGATGAGGAGCCGGACCGTAGGTTGTTTCAGCGCCATCAGGAGCGGGACAAGCTGGTACGCGCGCGGCTCGACCGCGAGCTGCCCGAAGCTGCGGAACGGCCCGGCGCCGCGCCGAAGCGATAGGAGCAGCGCGTCCCGGAGGAGGACCGCCGCGTCCTGGCCGCCGAGCTGCGCAGCGGCCGGGTAAGGGAACGTCGCTGGCGTCACCGGCTCGCGCTCGAGCGGGAGATAGAGGAGCGTCTGGTCCTCCTCCGAGCCCGACACGGGACGGAGCTTCAGCGTCTCGGCGTCGCTGCCGACGAGGACAATCCACTCGCGCCCGCGGGCGCGGACGAGGTTTCCGGGGCTGAACTGGGCTTGGGCCATGCGCTAGCGTCCGAGCAGCGAGGAGAGCCGCTGGAACGGCTCCTCCCACGCGCTCTCGGGTCCTTCGAAGGTGACGAGTTCGATGCCGGTGTCGGCGAGCCGTCCCGTGGCGCCGGGCACGGGGCGGCCCACCGCCGCGGCCGCGTAGTGCTCGCGCCAGACGAGCGGGAAGGTTGCGGTGTCGCCGACGAGCGGGGTCTGGTCGGGTGGGGGCAGGCCGCGCGCCGCCGCGAGCGCGAGCCACCGGGCGAGCTCGCCGGTCCGTTCCACGGTGGCTGACGGCTCCAGGGCATCGTCGGCCGCGCGCCCCGCCCGCAAGGTCGTCGTCGAGCGCGCGAGCCGGAGCAGCAGCGCCTTCGCCGCGTCGTCGCGCCGGTTCAGGAGCTCATGGTCGGGCTGGTTGAAGTACGACATGAGGCATCGGTAACAGGCGGCGACGCACGCCGTACCGGCGATGTCGGTGAGCGCCTGGGGTTCCTCGGGCAACGCCTCGACGTCGAAGTGCATCACCGAGAGCGCCTTGCGGGCGACCTCGGCGATGCTCGCCGGGTCGGCGACGAGACGCGTGAGCACGCCCGCGCCGCCCTCGGTGGCTTCGTAGAGCAGGAACCCGCTTCGCTCGTCCCGCGTCGGCATCGGCTCGGCGAGGATCTCGCCCTCTTCGAGCTGGAACACCGCCTCCAGCCCGCGCAGGAGCGCGTGCTGGACCGTCGCGAGCGTCTCCGCGGTGAGCGCCTCGCCCGCGGGTTGCACCAGCAGCGCGTTCTTCCGGTCCTGCACGCTGGGGACGATCCACTGCCTCGGCGGCGCCGCGGCCTCGCCGTTCCCCTCGCCGTCCTCGTCGTCGTTCTTCGCCCAGTAGCCGGAGACGGGGTCGATGCGGAACCCGAGCTGGCGCTTGTTGGCGCGACGGCGCAAGCCCTTGTTCAGGCGCGTGATCGTCGCGCCGGGGCCGTACGCAAGCCGGAGCGCCTCTCCGTCGGCGTCGGCGGCGATGCCGGGGCGGGCGTCGATCTGACCGTCCCGGACCGCCCACTCAAACGTCGTCTGCAGCTCGAAGCCCTGGCGTTGGCGCTCCTCGTCGTTCGCGGTGATCCGCTCGGCGGGCTGCGTGGCGACGTTCTCGATGCGGAAGACGTGATTCACGACCTCCGCATCCGCGAGCGATGCTCCACACGCGTGACACGTGCCGCGCTCCGGCCCGAAGTGGCCGCCGCCGCACACGCGGCAGATGCGCACGAACTTGGTGGGCAGCTGCGCGTCGGGTGCGACCGCCTCCCTGCTCCCGAGCGACAGCAGCGCGCGGACGACGCGATACGCACGCCCCTCGTGATAGACGAGGCTGCGGGGCCCGAACTCCGACAGCGCCAGGAACCGGGGCCGCTGCAGGTACGTCTGGCGCCCGCTCCCGTCGGTCGTCGCCGGCACGTATGCCATGAGCGGCAGGCGCGGGAAGTTGTAGCCCGGCAGGAACCCCTCGGTCGCGAGATAGCGGTACGTGTAGAAGTCGCTCGAGAGACTGCTCGTGCCCTGCTGCAGGAGCCGGATCTGATCGAGCGCCTGCGCGTGCCGGCTCCGCGCCGCGTCCTTCTCGCGCTGCGGCACCGCGAAGCTGTCGATCGTCTTCCGCGCTGCGTCCCGCTGCGCCTCTGCGGCGAGGAGCAGGTCGCGCCAGCGGTCGAAGGCCGCGTCGAAGCGCGCGAGTGCGCCCTCGGCCACCTCGGCGGTGAAGGCATCGCGGCCGGGGTACCAGGGCGCGTCCTCCGCCGTGAGGTCGGGAGCGAGGAGATCGAGCACGCGGCGGATCCGAGTGGTGGCCTCCGCGTTGACGCGCAGCTGCCCCATCTCCTTCAGCAGCTCGGGCCGGACGGGCCGCTCGCGCGCGGCATCGTCTAGGACGAGCAGCTGCGAGATTGATGCGTCGAGCGGCTGCCGCGTACAGGCGAGCCACACAGCCTGGAGGTGGCTCTCGACCAGCTCGCGGTTCGCGAGCTCCAGGAGGGGGGGGCGGACCTCGCCGTGCACCATCGCCTTGGGGTCGCGGAAGAAGTACTGGTCGTGCGGGCTCTGCGAGGAGCAGTAGGTGAGGACCAGCGCCGCCTGGCCGCTGCGGCCCGCGCGCCCGCTCCGCTGCGCGTAGTTCGCGGGCGTGGGCGGGATGTTGCGCAGGTAGACGGCGTTCAGCGCCGAGATGTCGACGCCGAGTTCCATCGTCGGCGAGCAGAACAGCACGGGCAGGAAGCGGTTCGCCTCGCCCAGCTCACGCAGGTGCGCCTCGCCCGCCGCGAGCTCCTCCCGCTCCTTGTCTCCGAACCGGAAGCGCTTCTCACGGACCTGCCGCTTCTCGCCTTCCACCTGCGCGGTGTGCTCCCGTGCCTCGAAGCCGAACAGCGGGTGCCCGGGGAGCTTCAGGAGCGCCGCGAGGCTCTGGTACAGCGCGCGGAAGAACGCGTTCGACGGGTCTTCTTCGCCCGGGACGTTGCGCTTGAACACGATGGCGGCGTCCACGAGCCGCCAGCCCAGCTGGTCGTCGAAGGAGGTCACCTCCTGCGAGACCAGGCCGTGCTCCTTCGCCGCGGAGAGGAGCGCGAGCACGAGCGCGTCGAGCTCCTTCGCCTTCAGCGTCCGGACGGCAGGGTTCTCGTCCCAGAGATCGGGGTCGCGCAGGAGGCGCCCGAGGGCGCTCCGCGACCCGCCTCGCACGATGAGGTCCTCGTCGCGGAGCTGCGTCGTCGCGCGTGTCGGCGCCGAGACGAAGAGCCACCGGGCGCGGCGCGGCTGCTCGTCCGGGCCGAAGCCCCAGGGGATCCGGAGCCGCGCGTGGGAACGGCTCAGCATCTGCTCGATGGCAGTCGGCTCGAGCACCTGGCTCCGGATGGCCATCCACTTCCGCAGGTGATCGAACACCGCGCGGTACACCTTCTCGCGCGTGGCCGGCTTCGCGTCCCGCAGGAGGTCGGGAGCGTCCGCGTACAGCGACTCGTCCGCGGCGAGGTCCTCGAGGCCGCGGTAGCTCACGCGCAGCAGCTTGAGCTGCTCTAGGTTCGGGTTCGTGTATCTCCAGCCGCGCCGCTGGTCGAACCAGATGCGGTACGCGAGCACCTGCCGGAGCGTGCGCTCCGCCTCCTCCAGGTTGAGGCCGCGCAGTGACGGCTCGAGGAGCCACTCGGCGCGGATCTCGGGATTGCGCCGATCGAACCCGAGCGCACGCTGCTGCGCCTCACCGAGCTGCTCGCTCGAGAGCCCCTGCTCACCTGCGGCGTCGAGCGCCGCCAGGAACCCGGCGCGCAGGAGGCTCACGAAGAGAAAGTCGTTGAAGTGGCCCGACTGGAGCGCTGCGTCCTGCCGGTTGTCGGTGAAGCCGAGGAGCTTGCGCGTGGGCGGCGTGAGCCCGGAGCCCTCCCCGTGCATCCATCGGAGCGCGCTCGCGACGAGCACCGTCGTCGCCGACGAGCGGCCCTCGGCGGAGAGCGAGGCGAGGCGGTTCCGGTCGCGGGCGGCGGTCGCCTGCGTTGCTCCGCAGCGCAGGCAGAACCGGAACTTCCCGGGCATGAACCACGCGCGCAGGCCGGAGCCAACCTTCCCGGTGGCGTCCACGAGGACACCCTGCGCGCGCGAGCGACGGTAATGCGGCTTCAGGCGGACGGCGTTGCCCTGCGCGTCGTACTCGATCCAGTTGTCGGGGTAGTCCTCGTCGCGATCCTGGAACTCGAACGCCTCATCGGTGGCGTGAAGCGTGAGGAACCCGAAGACCTCGGCGTCATCAGGCCCGTCATCGCTGTCCGCAGCGGCGGCGCCGTCGTCCTCGCGCCGGACCGGCGCGTCGTCGATGTCGCGCGCGAGGAACCGCCGGTCGGCGCCCTCGGAAGCGAGGCGGACGGGGTGATACTCCTGGCCGCAGTCGCGGCAGAAGTGGACCGCATACAGGCGCTTCTCGGGCGCGCCCGGGAGGAACTGCTGCGCCTCGACGGTGACGGCGCGCTCGCCCGGCTTCTCGAGCGTTGCGTAGGCGTGACCCGCGCCGGAGATGAACTGGTGCAGCTTGAAGGCGAAGAAGCTCCGGTCGCTCCCGGCGCCGCGTCGATCCACCTCGGGCAGGCTCGACACCAGCAGCAGCTCGCGGAGCGCGTTCCGGCAGGCCGCGGGGTCGCGGCCGGACTCCTCCCCGAGCTGGGCCACCGCCTGGGTGACGGTGAGCGGGCGTGCGCGCTGCCAGCGCTGGTCCACCTCCGACCAGGAGATGCCGAGCCGCGTCTCGACCCAGATCGCGAGCGGGTGCGTGCGCAGCGCGGCGTCGCTCACGTCGCGCGGCAGGCCGGCGTCGATCGCCGGCCCGAGCTTCGGACGTACCGAGACGTCGGTCTGCGCGGCGTCCGTCGTGCGCTCGAGCGTCTCGACGATGACGTTGCTCTCCGGGATCTCTGCCGCGAAGAGCTTCGACGCGACGCGCGCGACGACGCGGTTCTTGTCCTCCAGCGTCCCTTCGCTCGCCATCGTGGCGGAGGTGCCGATGCACTGGAGGTGCTCGGGCGCGAGCTGCTCACGGACGCGGCGGACGAGAAGCGCCACGTCCGCGCCCTGACGGCCGCGATACGTGTGGAGTTCGTCGAGGACGAGGAACCGGAGCCCCTCGCAGTTGCCGATCACCTTGCGGTCGAGCTCGTCCTGCCGGGTCATCAGCAGCTCGAGCATCATGAAGTTCGTGAGCAGGATGTCCGGCGGATCCTCGGCGATGCGACGACGCTCCTCCTGGTCCTCCTGCCCGGTGTAGCGGGCGAAGGTCACCGGGCGTGGGCCGTTCACGTTCGCGAGGTACTTGTCGAGCTCCTCGCGCTGACTGTTGGCCAGCGCATTCATCGGGTAGATGACGATCGCGCGGGTACGCCGCGGACCGCCCGTGCGCCGCTCGGCGAGGACGGCGTCGACGATCGGGATGAAGAAGCAGAGCGACTTCCCGGACCCGGTACCGGTGGTGACGACGTAGCTCTCGCGCTGCGCCGCGAGCGCGACGGCCTGCTCCTGGTGCTTGTAGAGCGTGAGCGAGTCGCCGCGCGGCTTCTCCTTCGTCTGTCCGGCGCGGAAGATGTCGGCGCAGAGCGGCTGGAGCGCGCCCGCGTCCACCAGCTTCTGGACGCTGGTGACGCGCTTGTAGTTCGGGTTGATCTGGATGAGCGGCTCGGGCCAGTACCGCGCGTCCGCGTAGATCGCGTCGATCCGCTGCCGGAGGTCCTCCGCGCGGATGGTGGTGAACGACGTGGCGAACCGGCTGTACTCGCCGACGACCTGGTCGCGAAGCGCGAAGACGTCCATGTGCCCCCCGCCTGCATGGGCGCCCACAGGGCTCACCCGTGCGAGGGAGCGGATGCTACACCAGCAGCAGACACGAGCGCTGCCGCTCGCGCGCGGGAACCACGCGCGATGATGCGCGCGATCAAGACTCCGCCGTCGCGACGCGGCGAGCGGTGTTGGTGCGGAAGACACGCACCACGGACGCTCCGTCACTTGACTGTGACGGACCTCACACGACCAACAACGCCCACCCCGTATCGATCCACCTCGTCGATCCCTTGGGCGTGCCCTCGAGGTAGCGGAGCCGGTTCACGCGAGCCTCGTCCAGCACGCCGCCGCTCTCGGCGATGTCGTCCTTCGCGACAAGGCACCAGGCGATATCGTTTAGCGACACCGTTCGTTCGGCGAATCCGCGGTCGCCGCCGTCGATTCGTAGCCCGCCCTTCGGGGCGAGCCCGAGCACGCGCATGCGCTTGCCGTTGCGCTCGATCCAGCCGTTGCGGTTGCGCGACTCCGTGAGCGCCGCTTCGACGCACGACGCAGCGCGCTCCAGCGCACCCGCGGGCAGCCGCCGCGACGCGCTGCGCCCGGCCCCCAGCGCACGCCAGGTTTCGAAGTGCACGTCCGGAATCGCCCACGCGCTCTCGGCTTCGTTCCACCGCCCCACGCCGAGGTAGCGCCAGGAGTCCGCGGCACGTCGCCCGAGGACGAACGCGGTTTCAGCGGGCCTGCGGTCCGGCACGCGGACGGCGACGCGGTCGGGCGCGGTGAGCGAGCCCGCGCCTTCAACCACGATGAACAGGTGCCCCTCGACGCGTCCGGTACGCGGCTCACCATCCATCGCGAACCAGTTCCGCAGCTCGGCGGACCCGAGCTTCTCGCCCGCTGCCGGCGCGAGTGACTCCGGCCGCACCGTCTCGACGAGCCGCGCGATGGGCATCGTCTCCGCGGTAGCGTCGAACGACTCCGCCGCCGGGTTGTCGGACCGCAGCCGCCAGCGGCCGCCCTCCTGGACCACGCGCTTCACCTGGTACGCGTGGTCGCCGGTGATGCCGGTCTGGAGCAGCGCTACGCGGCCCTCCATCGCCCCGAGCCCTGCACCGCGCGCCAGCCGGAATACGAGCCAATCGCCGTCGTGGATCGGGTGCGGGCCGCCGTCCATCGAGTCTCCGGCAGCGCGTACCGCGAACAGATCGTCGCCGGTCGCATTCACGGGGAGACGCACCTCCTCGGCCTCTGGCGCGCTCGCGATCGGGCCGTCCGGCGCACCGGCGGCTGCGCGCAGAGTGGGGAACGCCACGATGTTCCCTCGCCGAGGCAGCTCGATGACCTGCCCCGCGGGCTCGACCCACCAGCCGTCGGGAGACCGGTAGAACCGGACGCGGAACGCAGTTCCCGGCCTCCCTGCGGAGGGTCCGAACCAGCGGCGCATCAGGTCGGGCAGCTCGTTGCGATCCGAGCCCGCAGGCCGGGCCACGTTGCAGAACTCGCGCATGAGCCGGAAACGCCACGGGCGGCCGTCTTGCAGACGGACGTCGAGCTCGCCCGACGGCAAATCGGGGCGCGTCGCTCGCGCTGGCAGCTTCAAGATCGGATCGCGCTTGTTCCAGAGGACCTTGCACTCGAACGCGTCGCCGCCAGTCTCGGCCTCCCCACGCCGGCGGTACTGGGCGAGGCGGTAGTCGACGAGCTCGCGAGTCATCTCCGCGAACGTAACTTCGAGACCGTCTGGAATCGGCAGCCGCGGGACGAGTCGGTCCTCCTCCACGCGGAACCAACGCCCCGGCCGGTCGGCGGTGCCAGTCCAGGCGGCGATGGGGTTCTTGCGCCAGTACGCGCGCCATTCGGCCGAGGCGCCGTCGGCCGCTTCCTTCACGCCGTCCACGTCGCGGAGCAGCTCCGGTGAGCGCGCGAGGAGCTCGTGGCTGCGCCGCGCGAGTTCGGCGAGGCGCATGCCGTCGCGCAGCACCTCCGCCTCGACGAGCGCCTCGAGCACGACCATCTTGAAGCACTTCGTCATCGCGGTGGTCTCGAGCTCGCGGAACCAGTCGCGCGCAGCCTCGACGGTTTGCGCCTCGACATCGGTGAGGTGGCCCTCCCCGGCGACGAACTCGAACCAGCTGCCGTGTGCCGCGCGCAGCGTCCCCGGCGCGTAGCCCATCCGGAAGAGCTCGCCGACCGTCGGCCGCTCGCCGCGTGACGCGTAGAGCTCACGATAGACGCGCTGCACCTCGCTCCCGCCCGTCGGGAGGAGCTTTCGGAGGAGCTCGACCGCCTCGAGCTCCACGTCCACCGAGCAGCCCGCGGGCAGCTCGGCGGTGCCGCTCTCGAGGAACGCCGCGAGGCCGACCATCGCGTCGCCGAACGACAGCAGCGTTCGGACGTGGTCGAGGAAGACGCGGTGGTTCCCGACGAAGTCGATGACGGTGAGCTTCTCCTTCCCGTCTGCGACCCGGAGCCCGCGGCCGAGCTGCTGGAGGAACACCACCGGCGACTCCGTCGGACGCAGCATCACGACGCGGTCGACGAGCGGCACGTCGACGCCTTCGTTGAAGAGGTCGACGGCGCAGACCGCGTCGAGCTCGCCCCCCGCGAGCCCCCGGAGCGCCTCCTCGCGATCCGCGGATCCGGGCTGCGAGTGCACGGCGACGACCCGGACGCCGCGCGCAGCGAGCCACCGCTGCACGTACGTGGCGTGCGCGATCGTCGCGCAGAACACGAGCGACCGCGTCCCGCGGTGCTCGCCCCACGCGTCCCACAGCCGCTCCATGCGGCGGTCGGTCTGGACCGCCGCCGCGAGCGCGTCGGCATCGAATCGGCGGTTCCGCCACGGGATGTTCGCGTAGTCGACGACGTCCTTCAGCCCGAAGTAGGCGAACGGGACGAGCCGCCCGGCCTCGATGCCGACGTCGAGGCCGGCGCGGAACGCGAGGTGGTCGTCGAAGAGCCCAAGGACATCGCCCTCGTCGGCGCGGTCGGGCGTCGCCGTGAGCCCGAGCAGGAAACCGGGCGACAGGCGGGCGAGGATGCGCCGGTAGCTCGCCGCGTCGGCGTGGTGGACCTCGTCGACGACGACGTAGTCGAAGCGCTGCGACGCGAGCCGGTCGAGGTGCTCGGCACGCGACAGCTTCTGGACCGACGCGAGGACGAGGTCGGCGTCGAACTCGGAGCGATCCTCCGCGAACCAGCCGACCCGCAGCTCCGGCATCGTGCGGCGCAGGACGCGCCGGAACGTCTCGGCCGCCTGCGCCAGCAGCTCGCGGCGGTGCGCGAGGAAGAGGACGCGGATGGGCCCGCCGCGTTCGTGCAGGAACGCCTCGGCGTCGAGTGCGGCGAGGAGCGTCTTGCCGAGCCCGGTCGCCATCACGACCAGCGCGCGGCGGCGCTGCTCCGCGCGGCTCGCCGCCAGCGCCGCGAGCGCCTCCTGCTGCACCTCGTGCGGCTCCGGCGCGGCGGGCAGCGCCTCGTCGTCGGATTCGCCGGGCGGCGGCGGCAGCGCGGCTTTCCGCGCGCGCGAAGCGTAGCTCGCGACCCACTCCAGCGTGAGCGATCGCGCCCTCGCCCACAGCGCGTCGAACTCGTGCTTCGTCCGGTCGTAAGCGGCGGGATCGGTGCCGCGGTCGACCCGCAGGTTCCACTCGACGCCGCTCACGAGCGCCGACTCGGACACGTTAGACGAGCCGACGAACGCGACGCCGACACCAGGGCCCTCGAACCGCCACGATTTCGGGTGGAACGAGCGCGTCCGCCCCGGCAAACGCTCACACTCGATGATGCGTGCCTGGAACCCTGGCGCGAGTGCGCCTTCCCAGTCGAGCATCCGGCTCAACGCTTCGGCCTGCGTGATCGCGAGGTAGTCGCCGGTGACGAAGCGCACACGAGCGCCGCGCGAGATCGCCGACGAGACGAGGTTGTGGAGCCGATCGAGGCCACTGTCCTGCACGAACGCGGCGACGACCGCGACGTCGGTCGCCCGCGCGAACAGCGGCGTGAGGTGCGCAAGGAACGGATCGCACTCGCCGCCGACCGCGAGCGGCGCGGGCGCTTCCTTCCGATAGTTCCCCTTCCACGGGATCACGTGCCGGACGCCACCCCGCGGGTCGTCCATATCGCCGCGGTACCGCGGGATGACGTGGACGTGGAGGTGCATCACGGTCTGTCCCGCTGCCTCGCCGGCGTTGAAGCCGACGTTGTAGCCGTCGGGACGCGGCTCCTGCGCGTCGAGGTCACCTTTCACGAGATCGACGAGATCGAGGATCGCCTGCTGCTCCTCGCGCGTCGCGTCGAACCAGGTCGCGACCGGGCGCTTCGTGATGACGAGCGTGTGGCCGGGGGAGACCGGGAAGGCGTCGCGGATGGCGAAGGCGAGGGAGTTGGAGGCGACGCGCTGAGCTGAGTCGAACGGGGAGGTCATCGCGTGCCGCCATGCTCGCCACGCCAGCAGACAACAGGTGTCCGTCGCCGTGCTACAGCTTAGCGCTGACTTTACAGGAACCCTGGCCGCCGCTCACTAGACAGTTCTGAGCCACTGCCGGCGTGACGCACATGTCGCCGGCGAGAGAAGGCGCTCTCCGCGATGCAAGACCAGCGGGACGCGCAAGGGCTCGTGATCAAGAGTCTCTGCTGACCCGCACGCGACGTTCCGACCTGCTTCCGACCTGGCACCATGATCCCGATGCCGAATTCTTCCGACCAACGGGCCACATCGCGAGCGTGGTATGACGCCCCCGTCGAGGAGTTCATCTCCGCGAGCGGGGACACCGTCATCGGTCGCCTCACCGTGAATGCCGGTGGGGACGTGGTGCAGACCCAGGTCGCGGCCTGGCGTGAGCAGATCGACGTCCTCCGGCGGGCACTCCGCGGCATCACCGGCACCGTCGCGTTCGAGTTCACCATCCCGCGCATGGGACGGCGGATCGACGTCGTCCTCCTCGCTGGCCCCGTCGTCTTCGCGATCGAGTTCAAAGTCGGGTCCGCACAGTTCGATGCCGCCGCGGTCGAGCAGGTCTGGGACTACGCGCTCGACCTGAAGAATTTTCACGAAGCGAGCCATCGCGCGGATATCGTCCCGGTGCTCGTCGCGACCGAGGCGTGCTCGGGACCGCCGCTGTCGCTCTCTCGGGATCCGGATGGCGTCTATCGCCCGCTCTGTTCCACCACGGCGAAGTTGAGGCAGGTCATCGACGCGGTGCTTGCTTCGAAAGCTGGACTCGAAACGAGCGCGCTCGATTTCCGCACGTGGCTCTCGGCGCCGTATCGGCCCACGCCGACCATCGTTGAGGCGGCACGCGCGCTGTACGCACAGCACTCCGTCGACGAGATCGCCCGCCACGACGCTGGCGCGGAAAACCTTCGCGTCACGTCGCGCCACATCGAAGCGCTCGTGGACGAGGCGCGCCGGACGCGCCGCAAGGTCATATGCTTCGTGACCGGCGTCCCCGGCGCCGGCAAGACACTCGTTGGACTGAACGTCGCGACGCGGCGAAACGATGGGGATGGGACGGCGCCCGCGGTCTACCTCTCCGGCAATGGTCCACTCGTGGCGGTCCTCCGCGAGGCGCTGACACGGGACGAGGTAGCCCGTCGACGGGAGCTCGGTGAGAAGGCGCGCAAGAAGCACGTCGGCGAGAGCGTCAAGGCGTTCATCCAAAACGTCCACCATTTCCGCGACGACGCGATCGCCGAGGCGACGAGGCCTCCCGCGGAGCACGTCGCGATCTTCGACGAAGCTCAGCGCGCGTGGACGGCGGAAATGACCGCGCGCTTCATGCGGCAGAAGAAGGGAATCGACCACTTCTCCCAGTCGGAGCCTGAGTTCCTCGTCTCATACATGGACCGTCACGACTGGGCGGTGGTCGTCTGCCTCGTGGGCGGAGGCCAGGAAATCAACACGGGCGAGGCCGGCATCGACGCCTGGCTCGATGCGGTGCAGGCCCGGTTTCCCGGGTGGGACATGCACATCTCCTCTCGCCTCACCGACAGTGAGTACGCGGCGGGGCATGCACTCGAGCGAGCCCGCTCCCGACCGCGAACGAGCTTCGACGACTGCCTCCACCTCGCGGTTTCCATGCGCGCGTTCCGAGCCGAGAACGTCTCATCCTTCGTCAAAGCGCTGCTCGACTCCGACGTGCCTGCCGCGAGGTCCGCCTTCTCGAAGTTCTCGGAGCGATACCCGATACTCAGGACCCGAGACCTCAAGGCCGCGAAGGACTGGACGCGGAACCGCGCGCGCGGCTCCGAACGGTACGGACTTCTCACCTCGTCGAAGGCTCAGCGGCTTAAGCCCCACGCGATCGATGTCCGCGCCGCAGTCGATCCCATTCACTGGTTCCTCAGCGGCCGAGATGACACGCGTTCGAGCTTCTACCTCGAGGACGCCGCCACGGAATTTCAGGTCCAGGGCCTCGAGCTCGACTGGACGTGCGTCGCGTGGGATGCCGACCTGCGCGTCAGCGGCTCAGGCTGGAGTCACCACGACTTCCGCGGCAACCGCTGGACGCACGTAAGATCGCTCGAGAACCAGCGGTACCTCGTGAACGCGTACAGGGTCCTGCTGACGCGCGCGCGACAAGGCATGGTGATCTTTGTGCCGCCCGGGAACGCGCGCGATCACACTCGGCCCCCCGAGCACTACGACGCGATCGATCGCTACCTCGAGACGATAGGGGTTCCGCAGCTGTGACCAGCGGGTACGTTGACCGAGGCACATCGGCGTTGCACCACGTGACGGTATGGTCGGGCGGACGGGCGTAAATCTTAGACCGCTTGTCCGGAAATGCTCCTCGCGCCATTTTCCGATTGTAGCGCTTCGTGCTATCGCACTCATTCGGGAGCGCGTTCCCGCGTCTGTCCAGGCGGCCCAGCCGGCACCACTGACAACGAACGTGTTTGCTGCTAGTTTGCTGCTGGGACCAGGCGAGCCCCGGACCCACTGCCACTTGGGGCGAGCAGCAAAGACCAGCTGCTCACCATACGCGAGGTGACGCCGATCCTGAGAATGTCGACGGCTACGGTGTACAAGCTCGTCCAGTCCGGTGAACTCGCCACGATCCGAGTTGGGAACAGCATCCGCATTCCGCGACACTTGCTCCCTCTCGAGACGAAGCCGTAGCCGCTTCCATAGAACACCCGTCGTGATCAAGTGCCGATGACGGCTCGGCCGTCGGTCGCCCGCTGCGAAATGAGCTTACGGCTCGAAACGGTCAGCTCGGCCATATCGACTCGAGCCGCTTCCGCGCCTCGCCAAGATCGAGTGCGAGCGTTCGGAGTGTAGACAGAGTCGACTCGGGAATGTCGCCGACTGCCTTAAGTAACTCCGCACGGGACGCGAGGCGGTTCATTCGAGACTGCACCTCCTTGGCTTCCTCCAGGGCGCGACCCGCCTGCACCTGAAGCTCACCTGGTTTCGACATAGCCGGCGTCGAGCCGCAACCCTGGTCGCAAGCATCGACTAGCCGTATTGTCAACGCACTCACCGACTGTGCCCGGGCCACAAGCGACTGCACTTGCTCTCCGAAGTAGTCAGCCAGCCGAACGCCGAGGAGTAGCTGTTCGAACGCGCGGATGGCATCCGGTACATCAAGGTCGCGGAGGAGCACTGAACGGCGGAGCGCCACGAGCTCATCAGTTGTGCCTCGACTGCCAAGCGTCGCAGCGAACCTCTCGAGAAGAAAGCAGAACGCGGCGCACAGAAGGCCCACGCGGGCTGCCTCGACCGTCATTCCCTGCGGTGCCGCTGCGGCGCGACTTACCGCCACAAGAACACCTCCCGCCAATACGAGCCTGATCGCGACAGAGGTGAACATCGCGGCAGTAATGAACCGTCGGAGGGCCGGCTTTCCTCCCATCGGCGCGGGGACATTGCTCCAACTGACCGCCATAAAGGCTGGGACGTCACACAGTTCCAACGATGCCAGGACGAGGCCTCCGTTGCTCGCCCACCGCGGCACAACACTCCGCGTCAACGCGAGCGCTACAACCGCCAACACGGACGCGGGGATGGTTGCGATGACCTCCAGGCTGAACTGGAGGAGCCGACGTGTCAGCAAGACTCGCGGGTCGTGCTCAGCTCCAGGCATCTTGATGTTGATCAGCTCTTTCAGATGCGCAACGGAACGCAACGCGAGCCAGCAACTCAGGTAAGCGAGGGCGGCGGCACTCAGCGTTGGTCGCGCGCTCTTGAACTGGTCAAGCAGCAGCCACACCGCTGCGGCGCCTGACGCGAGCAGAGCCCACGGCGTCCAGCCGCCCTGCTTGGCGATGGCTTCCTGGTCAACTATCTCATGCGTGATCGCATCAACGATGTCGCGGCGGGAGGGCCGTTCTTGCGAGATCTCCGGATCAGTGGGCACGGCATGCGTGTACCATCGGGCTCTGACCAGTCCGTCGCAGAGCCAGACGTCGTCGCACTCCGCTCGCCGGGAACGACGCGGACGTCTGGCTCGGGGCGGTCGACGCAGCCCCCACTCGACCGCGGAGACAATAGGCGGTTAGGTCGACGGCGACCGCGCGCGCCGACGCATGCTCGAGCACACGGAGGCGCTCTGGCGCGAACCGCTCAGCCTCCGCCGCGACGGAGCGCCGACACCGCCACTGCTTGCGGTGCCCGCCGTTCGCGCGAGCGGCCCTGAGCTATCGCGCGCCTGCTCAGTCGAAGTACTTCGACTCTCTATTCTGGAACGCGGGCCGCGTGCCCTCGAGCACGTTCAGCAGCGCCGCGTTGATGGCCGGGTTCTCAATCGCCCCGCTGCTGTACTCAATCCTGTTACCACCGTCCGACACGTGCCGGGCATGAATCACCTGCTCAGCGTCGCACGCGACAGCTAGATTTGGGTTGTGCGTCACCATAACTACTTGTCTCCTTGCTTTCGCGACGCGCAGGCACGACCCGAGAAGCCTGTAAACGGTTTCGTTGTCGAGGTTCTCCTCGGGCTGGTCGATGACTAGCGGCGTGTCACTGCGATCGATGAGCAAGTAAAAGGCGAGCAGCACCGCACCGCGCTCTCCCGGCGACAACTGCGACAACTCCTTGCTACCGAGACGCAACGAGTAGGTCGGGAGCAAGTACGTCAACCCGAAGATTACGTCGTACACCGACTCCGGTTTGTGATTCTTTCGCAACTGCGCGTGCAGCGTTGTGACGGGCTTCGGTTCCACGCGGTGATCTCTGTGCAGGTGATCATCGAGTTCCTGAAGAAGAGCAGTGACACCCGCCGCCGAGCCGAGATCGTGGCGAGCGAGTATCCCCTGCAACATCCGCGCACCATCCTCCAGCCCTGCAAACGATCCTGTCGCCGCACGATTCAGGTGCGCGAACAGAGCATCCTCCAGCCCGCTCTCGCGGATAGCCACACTGAAATTTAGCGGGAATTCGCGCAGGACGCCTTGCTGCTCCTGCACAAACCGCTGAACGGCGTCATACACGTCCTCATACAGTTGCGCGATTGCGGTGATGGCGTCATAGACGTGCAACGAGAGCTCTAGCCGCTTCTGTTTCAGAGCTGCGAGACGCTCGGGCACCACCTCGAGCGCGGCCAAGCGCGCCTTCTCGAACTCGAGCGAGCCTGCCAGCTGTGCATTTCCGACAAGCGTCGCCCGTGCTGCCTGCCATGCCTCGCGTTCAGTGCGGTACCGCTCGTACTCCTTCGCGGGACCTTCGAGCTTCGCTTCGAGAGCCGCGAACGTGACGCTCTCGGCTGCCCGGCGTGAAGCGAATGAGTCTGGACGCGAGGCATCCAGCTCATGCTCGAGTTCGGCACTTCGAGCTACGAGAGCCGCAAGCTTCTCGTCGATTGCATGGAACGACACCTTCACGTCGACGACCGCGTCGAACGGGATCTCGAGAGCCGCCAGGTCTTCGGCGACGGCGTTCGTGAATGTCTGGAACTGGCGCTGGAGGTTCTCGAGCCGTGTGCGTACCTGCCGAGCTCTCTCGGTCAGGCGCTGCAACTCATCGAGGGTACGACGCGACTTCTCTAGCGCGTCGTCCAGCGCAGCAGCGCGCTGTCGCGACTCCTCAATGTCGGCCATGAGCTTCTCAGCGGCCGCCTTCGTCTCCGGGTTCTTCTCCGGTGGCTCGACAACAACTGGGCGGAGCGCGTCGTGCGCCGCGAGCTCTTTTTCCTTAGCCTCGATCCTCCGTTGCAGATTCGCTCGATACTCGGGGGTAAGGGCCTGCTCAAGTGTCGCGATTTTCTCGTTTAGTGGCGAGAGCTGCACTCGAAGCTGCTGGATGCGGTCGTCGAGAGGTCCCTTGCGAATGCTCAACAACTCATCGATCGACTTAGCTCCAAGCCTCTTGTCAACGGGAATGTGAGAGAAGATCACGGCCTTGAGCTCGCAATCGAATGCGCTACCCACGCCTGCGTCGAGCTCGTTGCAGATTTCCTCCAACCGACTCTGAGGCAAGTACGTAACTCGCTCGACTTCTCCCGGGCCGGTACGTGAATCAAGAGTGCGGGTGGTGGTCTCCTGCGATTCCCACGTGGCGGTCGCACGGAAGCTGCGCGCCTTGTTGTCTTTAGGGTTGCGAAATTTCGCGTCACGCAGGAACGAAAAGTGCCGTTCGTTATGGGATGCGCCGAGCAGTCCGACAATGTCAGCGAGAGCGCTCTTCCCGCTGCCCTTGTTACCGATGATCGCAACTAGTTCGTGATTCAGCGGGATCAGGGCATCGAACCAAGCATCCGGCTCAGTGGCACCGGGGATCTTTCTGACTTCGACAGAAGAAAGATACCTCATCGGTCGCCGCCGCACTTCTTTGAGGTGCAGCGGCTCATCGCCTATGAATGTTCTCGCGCCGGGCTCGTTGATTGTCTGCAACAACCCCAAGAAATTCGCATCGGCCTTTATCCAACAGGCACGCCCTCCCGGGAACAGGCCGTAATCAGCGACAGCATGCGCGTCACTCCCGCATACGGCCGGTTTCGGTTTCCCTCCTATAGCCTTGAGGAAGTTCTGGATGAACTTCTCGTTCTTCGGCGTAACGGCGCCGTGAAACAGATCGACACTGTCCTGGTCACGAGTCTCAAACATGTCTGCGAAGTGCAGAAACACGCCGTCCAGCACCGGCTGCGTCTTCCAATCGAGCTTCTCGACCCCTCCCGAAGTATCGTAAGGCTGAACTACAACAGCCTTCCCGCTTCGGCGCAGGGGCGCGATCGCCTCATGCAGCGACTGACGTGTGACGAGCGCAGCCTTCGCTCCGAGCACTAGTCGGCCTGCGTCATCCTTCAGCAGCGCTTCAGTGGCGCCGAGCTGCTTCAACTTGTCTTCGCCAAGCTCATGGGTCAGCGTGATTAGCGCCTCATCCGAAAGAGGACGATGGTTCCCGGTCGGGAACAGCACGCGAAGGTTCGACTTGAAGTCGCGCAGTTCCTGCTGCGTTGCGCGGTCGCTAAAGATGATCTGGGCGTTCAGCCGGTATTCCGTCGGGGCCTCGACACGCACCTCCATCCCCGGCAGGAGCGTCTTCGCCAGCTTGTATCCGGATCGCGATTCGTAATCTCGAATGCGACAATATCCGTCGAACGTCCAGTAATCGACGACTGCAAACACTGCGACGTCAGACGCATTCACCTTGTCGATGATGGCCTTGCACGCCTCGTCGGACTGCGCCGGGGACATATTCGAGAATCGCGCGCCTTTCCAGTGGAAGGACGCAGGAGTATGAACATGCAGGTCCCACTTTCGCCAAAGGGACCCTCGCGCGTCGGTCATGGTTTTCCCTCAGTGGACACTGCACACACCCAGTCCTTACCGGCCGGGCATTTCAGCGGCGGCCGTAGGCTCGCATGGCGGCGGGAAGGTCGCAGCAACTTTTGTCGCGGTATCGTCTCGAAAGCTGCCGCGAGCCCTCCTCCGCGTTCAGCAGGTGGCGCCTTGATCGGAGCGCTCCTGCTCGTCCATCACGAGCAGCCGCGACTCCATCCGCAGTCGGTAGATCCAGCGCCGCAGGTTCGTCAGCGAGATCTCGCGGCTCGCTTGCGAACCCACGCTGCGTCAGATCTTGACTCGAAGCCCGCAACCAGCTTCGTCCACCGCGCGCGGCCGTCGTCTCGCATCCCCTTGCCTCGGCGAGAACGGCGAGGATCGCGGCCGGCTCACGGTCGCCGCACGGCGTCAGTCGGGCGGTTACGTTTCCACGACGGCCGGCCGCACCAGGCGTAGAACCCGGCGCGCGAGACCTCGAGCACGTTCCAGAGCTTCGTGTGCGGTCGAAGGCCTTCTCCGCGTCATGCGAACTTCACTTCTGGTGCTTCGCGAAGAGGGCCGCCGCTCTTCTGTTAGGATCTCCCGATCGTCGCGCAGTTCGCGGTTCTCCTTGTGAGGCGAGCGAGCTGTTCCTTCTCCGGGTCTCACCGGAGCGCCAGCAGCTGTGGGAGGATCGCGTCCCCCAGTCGCACCTGAGCCCGCGAGCTCCGCGTCCGGGACTCTTTGTCGTGGCGGCTTTCGGTGGTTCATGACGCCTCCTCACGTTCGGCTGCACCGTCGCACGGCCGTGAGCGTGAACGATCTCATTGACGGCCGCGTGTCCAATCGAAGTCCGGCGACCGCCGTGGACGGGAGTTCCGTCGCGTACACCTGCGCCACAACTCCCGTCCACGCCTAATCACGATTGTGCTGATTGGCCCGCCTGCCGATTGCGTTTCGTAATTCTAGGAATCCGAAGGCCAGGCACGCACCAGCGTCGAAGCGAGCGAGGTCGTTTAACCGGAAGGCGCGCGGCGATCCGGGCCGCTCGTGGAGCGACCCGGACCGCCTCGCGCGGCTCCGCCGGCGATTAACGACCGATCACGCTGACGATCGCCTGCAGCTGCTCGTCCGTCAGGCCGAACGTCATGTTCCTGTCCTTGATCATCTGGACGGTGATGCCCTTGCCCTTCAGGTTGCTCGTCTCGAGCGGCCCGTGGCAGCTCGCGCAGGACTGGCCGTACAGCGCGGCGCCGTCGATCGGGGGCGTGTACGTGCAGGCCTGCTGGACGATGGGTGTGCCGCCGGTGCAGCCGTCCGGCGACGAGGTGAGCACGGTGCGCGTCTGCGTGCCGTCCTGCTGGCAGGCGCTCCAGTCCGAGTAGGTGAAGGAGGCGCACTCGACGGCGGGCGGCGTGTACGTGCAGGCCTGCGAGAGCTCCGGGCTTCCGCCGGTGCAACCCTCGGGCGAGGACGTCAGCACCGTGCGCGTCTGCGTCCCGTCGGACTGGCAGGCGCTCCAGTCCGAGTAGGTGAAGCTCGCGCAGGTCGCCGGGGGGATGTAGGTGCACGGCTGCGAGAGCACCGGGCTACCGCCGGTGCAGCCCTCGGGCGACGACGTCAGCACGGTGCGCGTCTGCGTCCCGTCGGCCTGGCACGCATCCCAGTCCGAGTAGGTGAAGCTCGAGCAGGTCACCGGGGGCTGGCCGTACGTGCACGACTGCGTGAGGACGGGCGTACCCGTACAGCCCTCGGGGCCGGAGGAGATCACCGTCCGCGTCTGCGTCCCGTCCGGCTGGCAGGCGCTCCAGTCCGAGTAGGTGTACGCGCACGCCGTCGGAGGGGTCACCGCCGCCGGAAGGTTCTCCGCATGGAACACGCCGGAGGCGAGGTCCGTGAGAGGTGCCGAGAAGATCAGCCCGCCCGTCTCGCGGTTGGTGACCGCCACGTTCCCCTCGCGGTCGCGGGTGACCTTGATGACGCTGAGGAGCGGCACGAGGCCGGTGCTCCCGTGGTCACCCTCGAGCGCCACGGGCCGCGGGACCCGGTAGTTCTCGAAGAGCGGGGCGAGCGCCGGGACCATGCGCAGCTCATTGAGGACGTCCATGAACGTCTTCACCGCCCGCTCGGGCGCGACCCCAGGTGACAGCTCCGTCGCGGCCGAGCGGACGGCCGCGGTGACCTGCGCGTTGGCCGCGGGCGGGGAGCTGCCGTCACCGCATCCACTGGTGGTCAACCCGGCGACGAGCGCACCGACGGCGAGCGAGTTGAGAATCCGGTTCATCTGCATTGCGTCTCCGATCTCGGCGGCGCCGACCTCCGCTGCGGAGGCCGCGCCGCGCCGTAAAGGGGGCGCCGCGCGCGCCGCGTCCGGATGAGAACGCGGCGGGCGCGGCGTGGGGACGTGTGCCGCGGTCTCGCCTCCTGACCACATCGCGCCAGGGCGGATCCCCGGAGGCGTGCGATCGGACGGGTCACGTCAGCACCAGGCGTGCCCGCGGCGAGTGGACCGATTATCGGTCGCTTGCGCGCCCGGTGCGCCCGCGCGGGCTGCCAGATTTTCGATGTGCGATATCGCGAATCCGAGGCCCGCGTGACCCACCCGTGGTGCAGGCACGCGCGGTGCTGACGGGTGATCTGATTCGCGAGAGGACGCCGAGCACGGGGAGGGCCCGACGATGCCGGTTAGGCGTCGGCGGGCGTGGGACGCAATTCGCGCGCCCGCCGTCTCGTTCATGTTCACCCCAGTCCCGGCCAGCGCCCTTGTCCGGGATGAGGCGCCACGATCCGCGCCGCCATCAGCGCGCGCGTCAGCGCAATGTGCATGCGCGTCCCGAACTGCTTCAGGCCAGGGTCCACGTCCGCGACCACGGCACCATCAAAGACACGCCACCTGACGCGGCGACCGTGCTCTCGAGTGAGGTGCGTCGCCCTCGTCAGCGGCGGGCGCCGTCTAGGCCCGCCCCGTCTCCTCGCCCGCCTTCTCGTACCAGCGCATTCCCGCGGCGGAGCTGGCTTCGAGCTCGGCGATGACCTGCGCGCCGAGGAGCAGGATGACGAAGACGATCTCGAGCGAGACCAGGACAACGACGACGGTCGCGAGCGATCCGTAGAGCACGTTGACCATCGAGAGGTTGGTGAAGAAGTAGACCACGAACAGCGCGGTGAGCCGCCATAGCGCCGCCGCGGCCAGGCCTCCGACGAACGCGCGCCGAGCCGAGATCCTGACCACCGGCAACACGCGGTAGATGCCGGCGAAGACGGCGACCAGCCCCAGGAACCCCGACGCCCGCAGGAGCAGCTTGATCCCGGACGCGAGCGGGCGCTGCAGGCCGAACATCCGCAGGTGGTGCTCGCCGAGGGCGTCGACGGCGGCCGTGAGCACGGTGACGCCCAGGAGCGCGACCATCAGCACCAGCATGAACAGATAGGGAAGCAGGGCCGAGACCCAGAAGCTCCGGTGCGCGGCGCGGCTCGACGAGTGGAAGATCGCGGCGACTGCCTGCTCCAGCATTCGAAACGCGATCGAGCTGAAGAAGAGCATGCTCACCACGCTGAGCGCGCGGGTCGGCGCCTCGGTCTCGAGGAACGTCCGCGCAGCCTGCAGGACGGCGTCCGCGTGCTGAGGAACGAGGGCCGTGAGCTCCGGGCGCAGGATGTCGATGATGCGAGCCTCGTCGAACACGATCGAGAGCGCGGCCACCACCAGCGTCAGGAAGGGCACGAGCGAGAGCAGCGCGTTGTACCCAACCCCGCCGGCGAGCAGGATGCCGCGGTTGCGCGAGAACGCGCGCAGGGTTCGCCCTGCGAAGCGCAGCAGCCGCGTGACCCATCTCGACGCGTCACTCACCGGGCTCATGGCCTCACCTCGCCGTCGTCTCCTACTCGGATGAGCACGGGCCCGACTCCTTGCACAGGCATGCGACGGGTGGCCACGCGAAGGACGGGGCGAGGACGAAACGGACCGCAACTGCGGCGTTTCGGCACGGTTCCGCCGCGATCTCTACCGCGAGCCGGGGGCTTCGCCGAGGTCGAGCCCGAAGGCACTGGCCGGGGACGAGGCTTCACGGTCCGGCGCAGCACGCAACGGCAAGCGGCGGGCAGCTCAGGAGAGCGACCGCAGGCCTGCCCGGCCGGAGTCGAGGCGCTCGCGGAGCGTGTTGGTGCGTACGACGTTCGGGGCGGCGAGAACCAGCCCCTGCTGACCGGAGCAAGTTCGTTCCGCTCGGCACAGGCTCAGGGCGTATGACACGCAGTGACCGCGCACCTCCGAGGACCTGAGGTGCGACACCCCAGGGTTCACGCCATGGCGACTGCCGAGCCGCAGCATCCCCGGTCCCAGGTGAGCCTCACGACGGTGTTCACCGTCTGCTTCGGGGTGGTCTTGGTGGTCGGCCTCGTCTTCTTCCTGATGAGGACCCGGGTCGCCCTGACGCTCGTCCTCGGCAGCGCGATGGCGGCGGTCGCGATGGATCATGCGGTCGACGCGCTTGCGCGCCGGGGCCTGCGCCGGAGCTGGGCGATCGCCTCCGTGATGGTCGTGGTGACGGCGCTCCTCGTCGGGCTGGGGTTCCTCCTGGTTCCGCCGATGGTGCATCAAGGGAGGGCGCTCGCCGCCGAGCTGCCAGCCCTCTGGGAGAAGCTGCAGCACACCCCCTGGTTCCTGCGCCTCGACGCCGGGCTGCACCTGCAGGAGCGGCTGCGCGAGTCCGGCCCCGCCGCGGTCGGGGCGGTGAACCCGCTCCTCTCCGCGATCGGCGGCGCGGTCACCGCGTTCGGAGGGCTCCTCGCCTTCCTCTTCCTCGCCATCTTCATGCTGGTGTTCGGGCGCGACCTCGTGAGGGCGCTCCTCGCGGAGCTGACCCCCGTCCATCGCGAGCGGTACGAGCGCATGGCGGCGAAGGTCTACCGCTCGGTGGGCGGCTACCTCGGCGGCCTGCTCGGGATCTGCGCGATCAACGCGGTCCTGACGACGACGTTCCTCGTCATCGCCCGGGTGCCGTTCTTCCTTCCACTCGGCATCCTGAGCGGCACCTCGAGCCTCGTCCCGTATGCGGGCCCGCTCGTGGTCGGCACGGTCATCACGCTCTTCGCGCTCGTCACCGGCGGCGCATGGACCGCGCTGGCGGCCGCGATCTACTTCGTGATCTACGGACAGCTGGAGGGGAACGTCCTCGCGCCCTTCATCTACCGCCGCACGGCGCACGTGAACCCGCTCGTGACCCTCCTCGCCATCCTGTTCCTGGTGGAGTTCATGGGCGTGGTGGGGGCCGTGGTCGCGGTGCCGCTCGCCGCGGCAGCGCAGGTCGTCATCGCCGAGCTCGTGACGGTCCGTCGCAGCAGGCGCGTCTCCTGACGGACGTCGCCGTTGTCAGGGCGTCACCTCGCGCGCCTTCTCGGAAGACGCGCAGGCGCGCAGCGCCGCGGAGCAGGCTCGAGACCTCGCGCCGGTTGGGCACGAAGTCGTCGTCCACGAATCACGTCCTCACGGCGAGCGTCGGCTTCTTGGGCAGGTGGCGCAGGCCCATCCACGCCAGCGCCGCGAGGTGATTCGCGACCTCGTCGACGCTGGGCTCGCGGGTCTCGGTCCACCACTGGCCGACCGACGTCACCATCCCGATGAGCGCGTGCGCGTAGATGGGCGCGGCCTTCGGGTCGTATCCAGCGTCCTTGAACGTCGCGGTGAAGATGTCGCCGACGCGCTCCGCCACGTCGTTGAGGAGGCTCGACATGCCACCCGTCGCCGAGGCGGCAGGCGCACCGTGCGCCAGGACGGCGAATCCATCGGGGTGATCCCTCACGTACGTGAGGAAGGCCAGCGCCGAGCGCTCGACGCGCTGACGCGGCGAGCCCGTCCCGATGGCCTCGGCGATCCGCCGCACCACGTACTCCATCTCGCGATCGACCACGACCGCGTAGAGCCCCTCCTTCCCCCCGAAGTGCTCGTAGATGATGGGTTTGGAGATCTTCGCGTGCTCCGCGATCTCCTCGACCGACGTCGCCTCGTACCCGCGCTTCGCGAACACCGCGCGCCCCACGTCGATGAGCTGGGCGCGACGGGCCGCCGCGGTGAGTCGTCGACCCCGTTCAGACATGGGAGGATCGTATTACCACTAAGTAACCTACTCAATCGTAACGGCGCCTAAACGCTGTCCCCGTCGGTGTGCCCCTTGCGCCGGGCGGGGTGCGCTTGTTACGGTATGGTAACCTACTCCGCAGTAACCCGTACGCGCCGCGGCGCTCCGGCCTGCGCCGGGCGCTCCGAGCCGCCGCGGCATCGACTCGCCTCACCAGCACGGAGCGGACATGCGAATCGAAGACGCAACCCCGGGGACGAAGCCTCGCCCGGGATCCCGGCCCGTCCTTCCGCCACTCTTCGTGAAGGGCAAGAAGCTCAACGTGCCCATCGTGCAGGGGGGCATGGGCGTCGGCGTGTCGCTTCACCCCCTCGCCGGCGCGGTCGCCCGCGAGGGCGGGCTCGGCGTCGTGTCGAGCGCGGCCATCGATCGGGTGGTCTCGAAGCGGCTCGGCAGGAAGGTCGGCACGTACGAGGCGGTGCGCGAGGAGATCGCCGCGTCCAGGTCCCAGGGCGGCCTCGCGGGCATCAACATCATGGTCGCCCTGCAGCGCGACTTCGCCGACTCGGTCCGGGGCGCCATCGACGCCGGCGCGGACGCCATCATCTCCGGCGCCGGTCTGCCGACGTCGCTGCCCGCCATCCAGGCGCCGCGCGACACCGCCCTCATCCCGATCGTCTCCTCGGCTCGCGCCCTCGAGATCATCATCAAGAAGTGGGAGAAGCTCGGCTACCGCCCGGACGCCGTCGTGCTCGAGGGCCCGCTGGCGGGCGGCCACCTCGGCTTCAAGTTCGACGAGATCGGCCTGCCCTCGAATACGCTCGAGGCCCTACTCCCGCCCGTGAAGGACATGGCGCTCCGGCACGGTGACTTCCCGGTGATCGCCGCCGGCGGCATCTTCACGCACGACGACATCGTCAGCATCCTCCGGCAAGGCGCCGACGGGGTGCAGATGGGGACGCGCTTCCTCGCGACGGAGGAGAGCACCGCCGACGACGCCTACAAGCAGGCGGTCGTGAACGCGACCCAGGACGACATCCTGGTGACCCGCGATCCCGGATCGCCGTGCGGCCTGCCGTTCAGGGTCCTGAAGCAGTCGCCGATGTTCCGCGCCACGCTGGAGGGGAGGCGCAAGCCGGCCTGCAACAAGGGGTACGTGCTGCTCAAGGACGGCGACGGCAAGTTCAATCGCTGCCTCGCGAAGGAGGACGGCGCTCACTACTTCTGCATCTGCAACGGGCTGCTCAGCTCGGCGGGCTACAACCCGGAGGACGAGGAGCCGCTCTACACCGTCGGCAGCAACGCCTATCGCGTCGAGGGCGTCGTGCCGGTCAAGGTGCTCATGGACGAGCTGCGCGGCGTCGCGACGTCGCGCGCCCGCGCTGGCGACGCCTGCTTCGCGCCCGGGAATTGAGCTCCGCTGCGGCAGGTGGTCCCCGCCGCGGCGTGCGCGCCGTCACCCCGGAAGGTCGATCTCGACCGAGGTCAGCGGACGGGTCACGTCGAGGCTCCACGAGGTGATCGACGCGTGACACACGAGGGAACGCGCGAGGTCGAGCTCGCGCAACGCCTCGCGCGCGGTCGTCTCGGAGGAGAAGACCCCCAGCACGCGCGTCACCGGCCCCGTGACGCCGTCTTCCTCGTACTGCACCACGAACGCGCTCGCAGGCTTCGCGGTGTCCGCGTGGGCCATGGCGACCTCGCGCGCGGCGCATCGCGCCAGCACCGACGCGCTCTCGCTCGCGAGGAGGAGGAGGCGCATTCGGTCCCCTGGCGTGAACGCACGCTCTTTCGGAAACGCGATCGAGAGCACCGCGTGGTCGCGGTCCTCGTCCGGAACAGGGACTCCCAGCCAGGCGCCGGCGCCGCGGGCGAGCAACGCCGCGGAGGTCTCCGGAAAGCGCACGGCCAGCTCCTTCGGATCGAGCCAGAGCGGCTCCTCGAGGCTTGCCACCTCCGCCTCGGCACCCTGCGGCCCCGCTCCGTCTCGGCCTCCGCCAGCGACCTCTCGCCGCGTCAACTCCACGCCGAGAGCGCCGAATGCGTCAGGACCGAAGTCCACGAGCGCAGCGACGACGTCCTTCGCGGTCTCCGCGCCGAACAGCGCGGTGGTGAATGGCTGGACGCGCTCGAGATCGTCTGCCGCGTGCACCGCGATCACCGCCTCCGCCTCGGCGCGCGCTCGCGCGAAGCGCTCCCGCTCGTACAGGTGAGTGCGATCCTCGAACTGCTTGTCGCTGCGGCGCTGCCGGACCCCGCACGCAGCGAGCGCCTTCTCCGAGGCGTTCGCGCGTGCGCGCTCCTGGGTGAAGAGACTTCCTCGCGCGAGCGCGTTCCCGCATGCTGCCGCGACCTCGCCAAGAAATGCGCGCGCGTGGGGGTCGAACTCCTGCTCCGCGTCGAACGAGAGGGTCAGGACTCCGTTCGTCTCATCGTCCGCGACGAGAGGCAGGAATGCCCACGACGCGCCGAAGGGTCCCCCGGTGAGCGCGTCGAACGCGATGCCCGGGTAGTGCTGCGGTGCTTCCGCCAGCGAGCTGATCCAGAGCGGCGCGCCGGCGCGGGCGGCATGCTGCTCTGGACCCGTCGAGCCGACCGAGGCCTCTTCCTCGTCGCGACGTGTCGCCGCAGCTCCCGTCGCCTCGGCGACCAACGCGAGCGTGGCGTCATCGCGCAGCTCCATGACCTGCGTGACGGACGCGCCGGTGAGCGCGCCCGCTCGTTCGGCCGCGATGAGGGCGATGTCCGCGTGCTCGCAGGCAACGGCGAGCGCTCGAGACAGGTCGAGCAGCCGAGCGAGGTCGTCCGGGGTGAGCACCGCCCCGTTCTTCAGCGTGGCGTCCTCGGCGACGTGCGCAGCCGAGCTCGCGCGATCGCGCTGAGCGTGAGTCGTCGCCATGTGCTGGCTCCCGGGAGCCGCCACGGCGCGAGCGAGATGCGGGTGAGGGGCGACTGCTGCTGGATGTATATGCGTCGGCGCGCGGCGCTGCCGCCTCTTCTCGTCGTCTCAGCTGCGCACGGGCTCTCGAGACTCGTGGCGCACGCACTTCGGCGCGGCTCTGCCGCCAGTGCCGCGCCGCAGTGATGTTCGGGATCGTCAGCTAGAGCCGAACGAGGCAACCCACCGCGCTTGCCTGCCTCCGGCGAACCGCGCCGGAGCGAATATCGCAGGGGCGCCGCGCCGAACGTCCCGTTAGACTGATGTCATCAGCCCCGCCGCATCGTCCCGATGACGCGCCGCTGCCGGTCGGGAGGGGCGTTGTTCGGTTCGTCCAGGTTCGAGTCGTCCTTTTTCCGCAGGTCTCGCGGCGGCGCGTTCGCCTCGCCCCTGCTGCCGTTCCGCGACGAGCTGCTCAGCCTCGAGCGCCTCGACGAGCGCGCCCGTTCGCTCGCCGCGCGCTTCACGGTGGATCCGTCGGGCCGTTCGGCGCGGACCGTCCTGCCGCGCTTCGAGGACAACGTCCGGGTCCTGCGGGACGGTTACCGCTCACTCGCCGGCGACGTGCGCCGCGCCGAGTTCGTGACCCCCGCCGCCGAGTGGCTCCTCGACAACTATCACCTCGTCGCGTCCGAGATCCGCGACGTCCGGCAGAACCTCCCGCGGCGCTACTACCGCGAGCTGCCCAAGCTCGCCGCCCGCGAGCAGGCAGGGAGCGCCCGCGTCTACGCGCTCGCCGTCGAGCTCATCCGCCACAGCGACAGCCGCCTCGATCGCGCCCAGCTCCAGCGCTGGCTCGACGCGTTCCAGACGGTGGCGCCGCTCACCCTCGGCGAGCTCTGGGCCTGGCCGAGCATGCTGAAGCTGGCGCTCGTCGAGAACCTTCGCCGGCTCGCGGACGAGACGCTCGTCGCCCGCGCGGCCCGCCGCCTGGCGGACGCGTACGTGGCGCGCTTCGAGACCGAGGGGAAGGGCTCCGCGCCGCCGCTGCCGCGCGTCCTCCACCCCGCGTTCGTCGTGCAGCTCCTCCAGCGCCTGCGCGAGTACGGGCCGCGCCTCTCCGCCGTCCGGGGCGATCTCGACGCACACCTCGCCTTCGACCGACAGACCGCGGAGGAGGCCATCCGGAGCGAGCACCAGCGCGAGGCCGTTGCCCAGGTGTCCGTCGCGAACGTCATCACGAGCCTGCGGCTCTGCTCCACCCTCGACTGGACCGAGTTCGTCGAGAGCGTCAGCCTGGTGGAGCGGGTGCTGCAGCGGGATCCCGCCGGCGTCCACGCGCGGATGGAGTTCCTCTCCCGCGATCGCTACCGGCAGGCGGTCGAGGAGCTCGCCGGGGGCACCGCGGAGGCCGAGGTTCGCGTCGCGCTGCGCGCGGTCGAGAGCGCGCGGGAGGCCGCCGAGGTCGAGGGTCCCGGCGCGCGCGCCGCGCACGTCGGGTACCACCTCATCGGGAAGGGACGCCGCGAGCTCGAGGCCGACGTGGCCTGGCGGCCCGGTCCGCGGAAGTCCCTGCGGCGGCTCGCGTTCGCGCACGCGACCGCGGCGTACCTCGGCGCCATCGCGCTCGCGACGGCGGCGCTCGCCCTCGCGGGAGCCGCGTACGCGCGCCACGCGGGCGGCTCGACGTGGGCGCAGCTCGGGGTGGCGCTGCTCCTCCTCCTGCCCGCGAGCGAGGTGGCCATCGCGCTCGTCCAGCGCCTCGCCGCGCGCTTCGCTCCGCCCCGACGGCTCCCCCGCCTGGACCTCACCGCGGGGATCCCCGAGGACGCCCGCACGCTCGTGGTCGTCCCGACGCTGCTCACGTGCGTCGAGGGCGTCGAGCGGCAGCTCGAGCACCTCGAGGTCCTCGCGCTCGGCAACCTCGATCCCCGCGTGCACTTCGCGATCCTCGGGGACTTCACCGACGCCGCGGGCCGCGACGCGCCCGGGGACGCCGCCATCCTCGCCGCCGCCCGGAGCGGGATCGAGGCTTTGAACGCCCGGCTGGGCGAGGGGAAGAACGATCGGTTCTTCCTCTTCCACCGCACGCGCCAGTGGAACCCGGCAGAGGACGTGTGGATGGGCTGGGAGCGGAAGCGTGGAAAGCTCGAGGAGCTGAACCGCCTCCTCCGCGGCATGACCGACACGAGCTACGACGTGCAGGTCGGCGACGTCGGCGTGTTGCCCAGCGTGCGCTACTGCATCACGCTCGATTCGGACACGCGCCTCCCCCGGGACGGCGCGAAGAAGCTCGTCGGCGTCATCGCGCACCCGCTCAACCGCCCCGTGCTCGACCCCCGCTCCGGCCGCGTCACCGAGGGCTACGGGATCCTGCAGCCGCGCGTCAGCGTCACGACGTCGAGCGCGGCCGGCTCGCGCTTCGCCCGGATCTTCGCCGGCCACACCGGCCTGGACCCGTACACGACCGCGGTCTCTGACACCTACCAGGACCTCTTCGGCGAGGGCAGCTTCACGGGCAAGGGGCTCTACGACGTGGACGCCTTCACGGCGGCGCTCGCGGGGCGCGTCCCGGACAACACCCTCCTCTCTCACGATCTCTTCGAGGGCCTCCACGCCCGCACCGGGCTCGTGACGGACGTCGAGGTCGTCGACGACTACCCCTCGAGCGTCCTCGCCCACGCCCGCCGCCAGCACCGCTGGACGCGCGGTGACTGGCAGATCCTCGGCTGGCTCCTGCCGTTCGTGCGGACGACGCAGGGCCTCGCCCGGAACCGCCTCCCGCTCATCGCGCGCTGGAAGATCTTCGACAACCTGCGGCGTGCGCTGCTCGCGCCCGCGACGCTCGTCCTCTTCCTCGCCGCGTGGACCGTGCTCCCGGGCAGCGCCGTGCTCTGGACCGCCGCCATCGTGACGTCCCTCGCGTTCCCGCTCTTCCCGCTCGCGCTCGAGGCCCTCGGCGGACCGAGGCGGCACCAGCCGATGCGGGCGTTCGTGCGCGGGCTGTACGAGGACGGGGCGGCCACGGCGGCGCGGGTCCTGCTCCAGGTCACCTTCCTCGCGAACCAGGCCTACGAGATGGTGCACGCCATCGCCGTCACGCTGGTCCGCCTCGCGATCACGCGGCGTGGCCTGCTCGAGTGGGAGACCGCCGCCGCGAGCGCCGCGCGGGGGACCGGGCTCGGAAGACGATCGTTCCTCGTCGCCATGGCGGCGAGCCCCGCGATCGCGCTCGCGAGCGCGGCCCTCGTGGCGGTGTGGCGGCCGGGGGCGCTCCTCGCCGCCGCGCCGCTGCTCCTCCTGTGGGCGGTCGCGCCGCTCGTCGCGCATCGGCTCTCGCAGCCGATCGGGGAGCGGGACCCCGGGCTCGGCGAGGAGGACCGGCGCTTCCTCCTCGGCGTCGCGCGCACGACCTGGAAGTACTTCGAGGCGTTCATGGGGCCGGGCGATCACCACCTGCCCGCGGACAACTTCCAGGAGGCGCCCGAGCGGATCGCGCACCGCACCTCGCCCACGAACATCGGCATGGGGCTCCTCTCCACCCTCGCCGCGCACGACCTCGGCATCGTCCCCACCGGCGAGCTCATCGAGCGGATCGACGCCACCCTCACGACCATGGAGGGCCTGGAGCGGCTCGAGGGGCATCTCTTCAACTGGTACGACACGAAGACGCTCGCGCCGCTCCCGCCCCGCTACGTCTCGACGGTGGACAGCGGCAACCTCGCCGGCGCGCTCATCGCGGTGTCCGAGGGGCTGCGCGCGCTCGGGCGCGGCCCCGCGCCGGCCGAGGCGGGCCCGAGCGATCCGCTGCAGCGGCTGGAGAGCCTGGCGCAGCGCGCGGCGGCCTTCGCCGACGGCATGAGCTTCGGCTTCCTCTACGACCCGCGCCGGAACCTGCTCGCCATCGGCTACCGCGCCGCGGACGCGGAGGGGCCCGGGCGGCTCGATCCCGCCCACTACGATCTCCTCGCCTCGGAGGCCCGCCTCGCGAGCTTCATCGCGATCGCGAAGGGCGATCTGCCGGAGAAGCACTGGTTCCATCTGGGCCGCGCGGTGACGAGCGTGCACGGCAGCCCGACGCTCCTGTCCTGGAGCGCGACGATGTTCGAGTACCTGATGCCGCTGCTCCTCATGCGCAGCTTTCCGGAGACCCTGCTCGACGAGAGCTGCCGGATGGCGGTGCGGCGGCAGCGGGACTACGCGGCGACGCGCGGAGCACCGTGGGGGATCTCCGAGTCCGCCTACGACCTCGTCGATCACCACGGCAACTATCAGTACAAGGCGTTCGGTGTCCCGGGGCTCGGCCTGAAGCGGGGCCTCGCCGACGAGCTCGTGGTCGCGCCCTACGCGACCGCGCTCGCCGCGCTCGTCCACCCCACCGCGGCGGCGGAGAACCTGCGCCGCCTCGAGCGCGAAGGCCTCCTCGGCGCGTACGGCTACTTCGACGCGGTGGACTACACGCCACGGCATCCGGAGGAGTCCGACGCGGCCCCGGCGCGCGCCCGCCCTTCGGGCACCATCGTCCGGACGTACCTCGCCCACCACCAGGGGATGACGCTCGCGGCCATCGCGGGGGCGCTCCAGGGGAACCGCATGGTGGAGCGCTTCCACGCCGATCGCCGCGTGCAGGCGACGGAGCTGCTCCTCCAGGAGCGCGTGCCGCGCCAGGCGGCGGTCATCCTGCCCCGTCCGGACGAGACGGCGCGCGTCGCCACGCCGGTGCCGCCGGCGGCCGCCCGCCGCTTCCGCTCGCCGGACACCACGTTCCCGCACGCGCAGTTCCTCTCGAACGGCAGCTACACCGCCGTCGTCACGAACGCGGGTGGCGGCGCGAGCTTCTGCGGCGAGCGCGCCGTGACGCGCTGGCGCCGGGACGCGACGCGCGACCTCGGGGGTCAGTACCTCTACCTCCGCGACGTCCGGAGCGGTCGGGTGTGGTCCGCGACGCACCAGCCGACCGCGCGGGAGGGCGGGGACGACGTCGTCACGTTCACGATCGACAAGGCGACGTTCCAGCGGAGGGACGACGACCTCGCGACCCGGCTCGACGTCGCGGTCTCGCCCGAGGACGACGTCGAGGTACGCCGGCTCGAGGTGACGAACCTCGGCGACCGCCCTCGCGAGCTCGAGGTGACGAGCTACGCCGAGATCGTCCTCGCGCCGACCGCCGACGACCTCGCCCACCCGGCCTTCGGCAAGCTCTTCGTCGAGTCGGAGTACGTCCCGGAGTGCAACGCGCTCGTCTGCCGGCGGCGGCGCCGCGCCCCGGACGACGCCGAGGTCTTCGCGGTGCACGTCATCGGCCAGGAGGGCCGGACGCAGGGACCGGTGGAGTGGGAGAGCGACCGCGAACGCTTCCTCGGCCGCGGTCGCGACCCGGAGGATCCGCAGGCGCTCGACGGCCGCGCGCTCTCCGGCACGACCGGCATCCTGCTCGATCCCATCGTGAGCCTGCGACAGCGCGTGCGGCTCGCGCCCGGCGGCGTGGTGAGGCTGTCGTTCGCGACCGGAATGGCGACGAGCCGGGAGACGGCGCTCGCGCTGGCGCAGCGCTACCACGACCCGACCGCCGCAGCGCGCACGTTCGCGCTCGCGTTCGCGCACGCGCGCAGCAGGCTCCACCACCTCGGCATCTCGAGCGAGGAGGCCCTCCTCTTCGAGCGCCTCGCCTCGCGCGTGCTCTACGCCGACGCGTCGCTGCGGCCGGGGCCGGAGATCCTCGCCCGGAACGAGCTCGGCCAGGAGGGGCTCTGGGGACACGGCGTCTCTGGCGACCTCCCGGTCCTGCTCGTGCGCATCGTCTCGGAGGCGGATCTCCCCCTCGTCCGCCAGGTCCTCCAGGCCCAGGAGTACTGGCGCCTCAAGGGGCTCCGCGCGGACGTGGTGCTCCTGAACGAGCACCCGGTGAGCTACCTCGACGAGATGCACGCGCGGCTCGCGGCGCTCCTCGACGAGGGGCCCGGGCGGACGTGGAAGCACAAGCCGGGCGGCGCGTACCTCCTGCGCGGAGACCGGATGAGCGAGGCCGAACGCCTCCTGCTCTCGTCGGTGGCCCGCGCGATCCTCCTGGGAGGAGCCGGATCGCTCGCGCAGCAGCTCGAGCGCCACGCGCCCCCGCCGGCGGAGCCTGCAGCGCTCGCGCTCGCCCCGCCTGCGAGGCGCGGCTCGGCGCCCGAGCACGGCGCGCCTCCCGAGGTGCCGCCGCTCGCGCTCTGGAACGGCACGGGGGGCTTCGCCGAAGCCGGGCGGGAGTACGTCATCGTCCTCGAGGGGGCCGAGGAGACGCCGCTCCCCTGGGCGAACGTCATCGCGAGCCCGGTGTTCGGGACGGTCGTCACGGCGTCGGGGTCGTCCTTCTCCTGGTCCGAGAACAGCCGCGAGAACCGGCTCACGCCGTTCGCCAACGATCCGGTGAGCGATCCGACCTCCGAGGCCATCCTCCTCCGCGACGACGAGAGCGGCGAGGCGTGGTCGCCCACGCCGGGGCCGCTGCCCCGCACCGGCGCGTCGGGCCGGTTCGTGATCCGCCACGCGGCGGGGGTGACCCGCTTCGAGCGGGCGACGAACGGCGTGCGCCACGCCCTCGACGTGTTCGTGGACGGCGCGGATCCGGTGAAGCTCTCGCTCCTCACGCTCACGAACGAGAGCGGCGCGCCGCGACGCCTCTCCGTCTTCGCGTACAGCGAGTGGGTCCTCGGCCCCCCGCAGGCCGGTCAGAACCAGCACGTCGTCACGCGGAAGGACGCGCAGACCGGCGCGGTCCTCGCGACGAACGCCTGGAACCACGAGTTCGCCGGCCGGATCGCGTTCGCGCACGCGAGCGAGGCGCTCCGCTCGGCGACCGGCGACCGCACCGCCTTCCTCGGCCGGAACGGCTCGCTGGCACGCCCCGCCGCCCTCGGCCTCGTGGAGCTCCCCGCTCGCTTCGGCGCGGGGCTCGATCCCTGCGCGGCGCTGCACGTCGCCATGGAGCTCGAGCCGGGCGAGACCCGGCGCATCGTGTTCCTCCTCGGCGAGGGGAGAGACGTGGCGCAGGTGCGGGAGCTCATCGGACGCCACGGCCGCGCCGAGGCCGCGGACGCCGCGCTCGCCGCCGTGAGGCGGACGTGGGAGGACACCCTCGGTGCGGTGCAGATCCGGACGCCCGACGACTCCTTCGACGTCCTCATGAACCGGTGGCTCCTCCAGCAGGACCTCTCCTGCCGGATGTGGGCGCGGACCGGCTACCATCAGCCCGGCGGCGCGTTCGGGTTCAGGGATCAGCTCCAGGACGCGATGGCGCTCGCGATGGCGCGGCCGGCGCTCGTCCGCGAGCACCTCCTCCGGGCCGCGGCGCGGCAGTTCAGCGAGGGAGACGTGCAGCACTGGTGGCATCCGCCGAGCGGGCGCGGGACGCGCACCCGTTGCTCGGACGATCTCGTCTGGCTGCCGTACGCGGTGGCGCACTACGTCCGCACGACGGGCGACGCCGGCGTGCTCGACGAGCGCGTCCCGTTCCTCGAAGGTGAGCCGCTCGCGCCGGGCGCTCACGACGCCTACGCCCAGCCCCGCGTCTCGGAAGAGGACGCCTCGCTCTTCGAGCACTGCGTGCGCGCCCTCGAGCGCGGGCTCACCTCGGGCGTCCACGGCCTGCCGCTCATGGGGAGCGGCGACTGGAACGACGGGATGAACCGCGTGGGCAGGGAGGGGCGCGGCGAGAGCGTCTGGCTCGGCTTCTTCCTTCACGCGGTCCTCGAGGACTTCGCCCCGCTCTGCGCGGCGCGCGGCGAGGCCGATCGCGCGGGGCGCTACCGCGCCGAGGCGGCCCGGCTCGCCGGGGCGCTCGAGCGGAGCTGGGACGGGGAGTGGTACCGGCGCGGTTACTACGACGACGGCTCACCGCTCGGCTCTGCCCAGAACGACGAGTGCTCGATCGACTCGATCGCCCAGTCCTGGGCGGTGCTCTCCGGAGCCGCCCCGGCGCGTCTCGCCGACCGCGCGATGGATTCGGTCCGGACGCACCTGGTGCGTCGAGGAGCCCAGGTCGTCGTGCTGCTCACACCGCCCTTCGATCGGTCGAGGCAGGAGCCCGGCTACATCAAGGGCTACCCGCCCGGCGTACGCGAGAACGGCGGCCAGTACACGCACGCCGCCGCGTGGATCGTGATGGCGCTCGCCAAGCTCGGGAGCGGCGACGAGGCGGCCGAGCTGTTCCACATGCTGAACCCGGTGAACCACACCCGCACCGGCGCGGACGTCGCGCACTACCGCGGAGAGCCCTACGTCGTAGCGGGGGACGTCTGCGCTCACCCCGAGCACGCGGGTCGCGCGGGGTGGACCTGGTACACGGGATCGGCCGGCTGGATGTACCGCGCCGGGCTCGAGAGCATCCTCGGGCTCCGGAGGCACGGCGAGACCTTCGAGCTCGATCCCTGCATCCCGGCGTCCTGGCCCGGCTACGGGATCACGTGGCGGCTCGGGTCGACGCGGTACGAGATCACGGTCGACAACTTCGAGCGGCGGTGCCGCGGGGTCGCCCTCGCGGAGCTGGACGGCGTGGCGGTCGATCCGCGGGCGATCCCGCTCGTCGACGATGGCGGGACGCACGAGGTGCGGGTCGTGATGGGAGTCGCCGGGCAGCCGGACCTCACCGGCCGGGAAGCGGCTGGCTCTGCAGCTCGTCCCGGGAGGGCGGGACACCGGGACGAACTGTGAGCTCCCTATTGGGCGTGATTGCTCGGTAGATTGACATTTCGCGACGAATGGTATAGATACGTGCCTCCGATGTTCGACGTCATTCCATCAAGACGAGGCGAGGGCGGCGGCCCGATGACCCTCGGCCAGCTCCCGGCCTCCCGGGGATGTGGCAATGCCGCCTGCGATGGAGGCCCCATGACCCACGAGAGAGCGACGTAACCGGGACCCCGGGCGTGATCGTCGCGGCGCCCCACGGGCGCAGCGATGCCACGTCGGCCGTACGGGTCGCCCGGGCACCCTGCGCCCGGTTCGGCCTGTCCGTGCGCCGTGTAGGGTGTTCCTGCCGGCGCCCCTGTCCTCGCCCAGACCATCGAACCCGCTGCCCGGCAGCGGGACGGGACCCGTGCGTCCCGGGAAAGACGATTGCGCAATGATCTGCTATCCGCTCGGCGTCGCCTCGCACCTCGCCATCGCATGCGATTGCATTCGACGTGGCGACCTCGACGGCGCGCAGGCGGCGCTCGCGCGCGCGACCGCCCTCGTCCGCGACGAGCGCCCCGGGCACGTGGCGGGTTCACCCGCCCGTCCGGCACGGCAGTCCTGAAGCGTTCACCGGGCCGGCATCGACCGGTCCGCAACCGACGACGCCGCGACGGCGCACGAGGAGACGACGAGATGCCCCCCAGGAAGACGACGGACCGACTGCTGGGAGAGATGCGCCGCGCCTACGACCTCGTGGAACAGCGGCGGGCGGACGAGGCGGTGAGCGTGTACCGCGAGGTCCTCGCCGAGGCCCGCAAGGTGGGGCTCGACTCCGCCCACCTGCACTGGGCCTTCGCGGTGGCCTGCGACTACTCGGGAGAGATGGAGAGGGCCTTCGAGCAGATCAGCATCGCCATCGGCAAGGACCCGCTGGCGCCCCCGTTCCGCCACTCGTTCGAGGTGATCACCGGCCGCATCCAGGCGGCGCTCGCCGACCCGGAGCGCCCCGCGGACGACGCGTCGACGCATCGGCTCTACGCGCTGCTGCAGCGGGGTGGGACCGTCGACGTGCCGTCGCACCTCGCGATGGTGCGCTACCACCTCGCCACCGGGAAGCCGGCCGAGGCGCGTGCGCTCGCCGACGCCGTCACGCTGCTCCACCCCGCCTCGCGCGAGGCGTGGGAGGCGAAGGCGGCGGTCGCCAAGGCGACCGGGGACGCGGCCGGCGCCGAGCAGGCGCGCCTCGAGGCGGCGGCGCTCCAGGAGGAGCCCGCGTTCGCGATCCCCGGCCCGGCGTCGGCCTGAGCCATGCGTCGGCTCGGGCCTCGCCCCACTCTCGACGAGAAAGGAGACCTCATGGAACCGTACGCGCTTCGCGTCGACTACCTTCCCGCCTCCGCGCTCGCTCTTCCGGGCCGGCTCGGCCTGACGCGCGCGCCCGGCCGCTGGGTGGCGGGACGAGACCCCGACTCCGACGTCCGGCTGCGCGAGGACGTGGAGGCGATCGCGCGGGTGCACGGTGCGAAGGTGCTCGTGACCCTGCTCGAGCGGTTCGAGATCGCGGAGCTCGGCGACCTCGACGGCGAGGCGCGCCGGGAGCGGCTCCGGTGGATTCACTATCCCATCGCGGACATGTGGGCGCCCACGGATCTCGCCTCTGCCCGCCGGCTCGTGGGCCGCATCCTGCACGCGCTCGAGCGGGGGCAGGACGTGGTCGTGCACTGCTGGGGCGGCGTCGGGCGGGCGGGGACCATCGCTGCGTCCTGCCTCGTCGCGCGCGGCACGCCTCCCGCGGAGGCCATCGCCATCGTGCGCGCAGCCCGCGGTCGCGCGATCGAGAACGCCGCGCAGGAGCATTTCGTCCGCGAGTTCGGAGGTGACGCGGAATGAGCCCGTGGATTGCCGGCAGCCGAGATTTGACCCGCACACAGGAGAGACCCGCCATGCAGACCCCCACCGTCGCGGACGCAGTCGCGCTCGCGGCCGGGAAGCACCGGAACGCCGTCGACAAGGGCGGCGCCCCGTACATCCTCCACCCGCTCCGCGTCATGCTCGCGATGACCACCGACGAGGCGCGGCGCGTCGCCGTGCTCCACGACGTGCTCGAGGACACGGACATCACGCCCGACGAACTGCGACGGCGCGGGTACCCAGAGCGAGAGGTGACCGCGATCGTTGCGCTGACGAAGCGGCCCGGAGAGGACTACGCAGCGTTCATCGAGCGCGTTTCCCTCGATGAGCTCGCCGCGACGGTGAAGCGCGCAGATCTCCTCGACAACATGGACGTTCGCAGGCTCGCGACGTTCGGGGACGCGGACGCGGAGCGGATGGCGCGGTACCTGGCTGCGTGGAAGCGGCTTTCGGGCGGGAAGTAGGACGCACCACACGACACGCGGCTCACGTTGACAATGGCGGCGATCGAGCGTGTCCGTACTGCCGCTAGCCTCGACGCATGCACGATGAGAGCGCAGCCGAAGGTTACGCGGGCTTCCCGGACGACCAGGACTCGTCGCTTCGGCGGGCGGGTCGTCCGTGACGGCACCCGTGAATGAAGTCGCTCAGCGCGGGTTCTCGCACCTTGCCGCATTACGACGGCACGAAAGGCTCCAGCAGACGGACGAGCTGCGGGAGGTCATCCGTCACCGTGTCCCAGACGACCTGAAGGTCCACGTCGAAGTACGCATGAATCAGACGGTTGCGCGTCGCGATGATCTGCGCCCACGGGATCTCCGGGTGTGATGCCTGCATCGCAGGGCTGACCCGCGCGGCAGCCTCGCCGATGATCTCGACGTCTTTGACTATCGCCAAGACCAGCATGCGATCGCGCTCGAGATCGCCCCGCGAGCGTCCAGCCGCGAACGACATCGCCTCGCGCGCGGCGTCCAGCATGTGCCGCAGCCGGATGACGTCGTCAGGTCGCAAACTGGACCTCGGCGTTCGCTAGAACCTCGTCGCGGAAGTACCGGCTCAGCTCTCCCGGTGTCCTCAGATCGACCTTCCGGCCGAGCATGGCGCCGAGCTCGAGCTCCATCTCGGCGAGCTTCAGGAACCCGGCCCGGGCCCCTGGCTGGAACTCGACGAGAACGTCCACATCGCTGTCTGGCCGGAAGTCGTCTCGTAGAACGGATCCAAACAGCGCGAGCCTGCTGACGCGATGTTTCCGGCAAAACGCCGCCAGCGCCTCTTCCGGCATGTGGATCCGTACGGTCATCCCTTTGAATCATAACCGCAGTTCGCGAGGTCAGCACAGTCCTGTCGTTTGCCGACGGCACGCGAATTGCTCATGCACCCGCCGTCCGAGTCGTTTCGCGTTCCAGGACCGGAATGGCGGCGGACACGCCGTCGGGACCGCGGACCCTTCGTCCGCAGATTGGACGACGCGGGAGGCTCACCTCTTCGCCGGAGATCTCATGCCGACTCGCCCGAAGCCATCGCTGGATTCCCTCCTCGCCTCCTTCCACGCGGCGCGAGATGTCGCGGAGCGCACCCGGCTCGCGATGGCGCTGGTCCGAACGCAGGCTCGCGACGATCGGATTCTCGCTGCTCTCGTTCGAGTGCTCGACGAGAGTCCCGTCGGTGGCGCCGCCTTCCTCGCGAGGTACGGCGACGCCCGGGCGATTCCACACCTCGTTCGCGCGCTCGAGTCCGATGACCTGGTCGCGAAGGCCGACTGTGCCATCTGCGCGGCGGAGCAGGTGAGCGCGATCGCGCACGCGATCGAGGAGCTCGGTGGGGCGCTGACCGTTGCACAGCGCGCGCATATCGACCGGATCGAGCGCGAGACAGCTCGACTGTGGCAGCCCGGCCCCGACGCGCTTCCCTCCGCGAAGTCCGCGCGGCGGCCCGCGACGCGCGAGCCGCGTCCGGGCCGAAATGCTTCGTGCCCCTGCGGAAGCGGCAAGAAGTACAAGCGGTGCTGCGCCCTCGGAGCCGATGCCACGCGTCAGCTTCACTGAACATAGACGGACGACGCTCCCGCCTCGTCCGGGATCCCCGATCACGAAACGACAGCGGGGAGCCCCGTGCCCCGGGCTCCCCGCCGCGTGAAGCTCACTCCAGTTGCGCGTCAGTCCCTGTGACCGCGCCCGCGCCCCTCGTCCTCGTGCCGCCGGCCGTGGTCGTGGCGCCCACGGTCGTCCCGACGATCGTCGTCGTGCCGTCCACGGAAGTCCCCGCGATCATCGTTCTGCGGCGGCGGAGCCGACCAGCGCTGGTGATCGGACGGCTGCGGATACGGCTGCGCCCGCTCGGGCCCTCGGTCCCGGCCGTACGGCTCAAAGCGCGTCCGCGTCACCTCCTCACGCGGCCGATAGCGATACTGCTCGGAGCGAATCGAGTGCTGCATCTCGGGCGCGCGAGGATAGCGGTCACCCACGTAGCCCCGCTGGTAGACGGGCAGCGGCGCGGGGCGCGGGGCGGCGCGGCGGTCCCATCGATCCCACCCGCGGTGACCCCGTTCCCAGTCGTGGCCGAAGCGGTGGCCCCAGCGTGGCGGCGCGTCGGCGCGCCACCCGCGGAAGTACGGGGGAGGCTGCCGGTAGTAGCGCACCGGGACGCGCAGCACGTAGAGCGGCACATGCGCGGGCTCCACCACGTACCACGGTCCGTCGTACCAGCTGCTCACGTACCACTCGTCGCCCTGGAACGCCCAGTAGGCGCCGTCATAGAAGAAGTAGTTCGAGCTCGCTCGAGGGGCGTAATAGACGGGATACCCCGGCACGGGGACGAGCTCCGGATAGGCCGGTACGTTGATGCCGATCTGGATGCTGGGGATCGCGATGCCGACGCCAACGGAGACCTGAGCCTGGGCCGAGGTGGCCAAGGTCAGCGATCCGAGCAGCAGCGACGATGCAACGAGCAGGTAGCGCATTCTGTCCTCCTGAGATCCGACGAGCTGCCACCGGGGCGTATTCTCTCCGGGCAGGCTCAGCAGCTTTCGAGCCAGCGAGCCTACCCGAGCAAGATCGCGCACTTGGAGCGGCCACGCGTGCTGCGCGTGTGCCTCGCGGCAACAGGTACTTGGAGGGGGGTGTAGGTCCGGTGCGCTCTCGCCCTACCGGCGCACCTCTACCCTGCCGCCGTCCTTCACCCGATCGCCGGGATGCACCGCCACCACCGCGCCCGCGTCGACGCCGCCGAGCACCTCGACCTCCGTCTCGCCGCGGTGTCCGATCTGCACCGACGTCAATCGCGCCTTGCCGCCGTCCACGCGGAACACCGCCCACCCGTCGCCCTGGCGGAACGCGGCGCCCTGCGGGACCTTCAGCACGTCGTCGCCTCGCCACAGCACGAACCGCGCCTCGACGCGGAACCCGTCGCCCAGCGCGCTCCAGGCTTCTCGCGGATCGGTGAAGACGGCGATGACGTTGACCCGCTGCTCCTCCACCCCGAGCGCCGAGAGCTTGGTGAACGCGGACGGCTCGACCCTGCGCACGCGGGCCGCGAGCGCGCGGTCGCCACCCCATCCCAGGATCGTCACGAGCGTCCCGGGCTGGACGCGGACGGCGTCGGTGGTCAGCAGATCGACGACGAGCTCGAGCGCCCCCGGATCGCCGACCTCGAGCAGCGGCGTGCCGGCCTGCACGACGCCCTCGCTCTCCTGCAGCACCCGCAGCACGCGGCCGGAGGCGGGGGCGAGCACGTCCACGTGCCGCTCGCGCCAGGCGCCCTCCCCGCCCAGCGACGCACGCGCGACGCGCACCTGCTCGGCCGCGACCTTCACCGCGAACACCGCCGAGGAGAGCTCCTGCGTGCGCATCCGCGCCTCGAACTCGGCGCGGTCGAGGCCCTGGCTCGGCAGCGATCCGCCCGCCGCCAGGGACCGGGCGCGAGCGAGATCCTCCCGGGCGAGCCCCTCCGCCGCCCTCGCGCGTCCCTCCTGCGCCTGCGCCTGCCCGAGCGCCGACACGGCGGCGCTCAGCCTCGCCTGCGCCTCGGAGCGCGTCCGCGCGTCGAGCAGGGGCGAGGGGACCGCCGCGATCTCCGCCACCACGTCCCGCTCGCCGACCATGTCTCCGGGCTCGAGGAGCTGGCGCGAGACGGTGCCCGTGACGGGCGCGGAGACGACGTAACGGTCCTTGACCCGGGCGATGCCGGTCTCCTCGATCGCCACCACGAGGCTGCCGCGCGCCGCGGTGGCGACGTCCACCGGCACGGGGCTCGGCCGCAGCGCCCGCACCGTGGCGAGGGCGGCAGCGAGGACGAGGACGAGGAGAAGCCCTTGCCGGGCCCCGCGCATGAGCTTCCGTCGATGCTCGCGGGCGTGTCGTGCCTCGTCCCCGGGCGTGCCGCGCAGCGCCGGTGGCGCTGGCGCGGGCGGCGCACCCGCCGGCTCGTCGGCCGGGAGCGGCTGGGTGGGCTGCGTGCTCTGCTCGCCGATGGCACCCATGCTCACTCCCGCGTCTTGAGGACGCCGATCAGATCCAGCCTGTCGACGTTGCGGCGCACCCACAGCGCGCTCGCCGCGGCCGCGAGCAGCCCGACGGCCGCCGCCATGAGGTACGTGCTGGGCGCGACGTACACCTCCCAGCGGAACTGCTCCTGGTCGACGGACCGCATGAAGAGCCGCCCCCACGCGAGGCCCAGATAGAGGCCGATGGGGATGGCGATGGCCATCTCGATCGCCATGCTGCCGATGAGGATCCAGGAGATCTCGTGCCGGGAGAACCCCAGCACGCGCAGGCTGGCGAGGTCGCGGGCCCGGGTCGCGAGGGCGATGCGCGCGTTGTTGTAGACGACCCCGAAGATGACCGTGGCCGCGAGCACGATGGCGACGGTGGTCCAGACGTTCATCATCGAGGCGTTCATGTCGCGCAGGCGGCGGGTGTCTTCGCGCACCTCGGAGACGTCGATGACCCGGGGCACCCGACGGAGCCGCTCCTGCAGCGCAGCAGCCTCGAGCGGATCGACCGTGAGCAGGGCCGAGCCGAGCGCCCCGAGATCGCCCTCCAGCCGCGCGACGAGCTCCTCGCGCGCGTAGAGCTGCAGGCCCACCGACTCGTCCACGAACCCCGCGATGACGGGTCGGACCACCGGCCGGGCGCCTTCGCGGATCTCCACCTCGGCCTGGTCGCCCGCGCGCAGCCCCAGCACCTCGCCGAGCTTGCTCGTGACGAGGATGCCCTCCGGCGGCAGCGCGACCTCCCGGCCGCCCCGCTCGACGAGGCGGCGCAGCGTCGCGCCGGCCGGCAGCCCGATGAGGACGGTGTCGCGCGTGCGATGGAGGTGACGGATCCGCACCGGCATGGCGCGGACGCCCTCCACCTGGCGCACTCCCGGCATCGCGGCGAGCTCCCGCAGCGCCCGCGGCGAGACGGGCCGATCGAAGGAGACCGCCAGGTCCTGGCGCTGCTCGCGCCGCAGCGTCGCCTCGAGGTAGCTGTCGAGGGAGTCGATGCCGAAGCGGCCCAGCACGACGAGCGCGAGCGCGCCGGCGATGCCGAGGGACGAGAGGAGCGTGCGCAGCGGGCGGCGCTCGACCTCGCGCACGATCATCATGCCCGCCGGCCCGACGAGCGCAGAGAGCCTGAGGCGCTCCACGAGGCTCTTGCGATAGAGGGCGGGAGAGGGCGGCCGCATCGCCTCCGCGGGCGGAAGCCGCACCGCCGCGCGGACCGCGGCGAGCGCGCCGGCGAGCGCCGCGACGCCGCTCATCAGGATGCCCGTGGCGACGAGCGAGAAGCTCGGTTGGAAGGCCGCCTCGGGGAACCGGAACACGCTCGTGTAGAGGCCCAGCACGGCGTCCCCCATCCACCAGCCGCCGGCGAGGCCGAGCAGGGTGCCGGGCACGAGCACCACCGCGACCAGCCCCGCGTAGTGAGCGCGCAGGGCGTGGTTGCCGTACCCGATGGCCTTGAGCGTCGCGATCTCCGGGCGTTGCAGCGTGACGAGCCGCCCGAGCACCATGTTCACCAGGAAGGCGGCGACGCCGAGGAAGATCATCGGCACCATGCCCGCCAGCGCCTCCAGCTGCGCGAGCTCGCCGGTGAGGATCTTGTTCGACTGCTGGTCCTTGCGGCCGATGGCCCCGTCGCCGCCGTACGGCAGGAGCAGCCGATCCAGCGCGGCGCACACGGCAGGCTCGGAGGCGCCCGGCTGCAGGAGGAGGCTCGCCTCGTTGAACGCGCCCTCCAGCTCGTAGGCGGCCGCGAGCGGCGCTCGGTTCATCCACAGGATGGCGTAGCCGGCCGCGTCCTCCGCGATCGACCCAGGCTTGAGCGCGTAGATGAACTCCGGCGAGAGCGCCACGCCGACCACGCGGAGCTTGCGCAGCTTGCCATTGATCACGGCGGGGACGTGGTGACCCGGCTCGAGCCCGTGCGCCGTCGCGAAGGCCTCGAGCACCACCACCTCGTCGTCGCGGTCGCGCTCGGGGAGGCGCCCGCTGCGCAGGTGGATGGCGTTGGTGGCGGGTTCGCCCGCGGCGGGGAGCGAGAGCAGCCGGCCCGACGCCGGTCGCGACCTCCCCTCGATCGGCAGCAACACCTCCTTGGAGATGCGCGTCTGGACCGAGGCGACGCCCGGCAGGACCTCGATGCGCCGGGCGATGGACTCGGGCGCCCGCTCGAGCAGCACGAACACGTGCGCGAACCGCTCCCGATCGTAGTAGGAGTCGCGCGCGCGCAGGAGCGCGGCGTAGGTGCCGCGGAGCCCGATGAAGCTGGTGATGCCCCCCGCGAGCACGAGCGCGATCGTCAGGACCTGTCCCCTCAGGCGGCCGACGTCGCGGAGCAGCTTGCGGTTGAGCGCCGAGATCAGCATCGCGTCACCAGCGCAGGTCGCGCGCCCGGGCGACACGGCCGGAGCTGCGCTCGCTCTGCACGCGTCCGTCTCCGAGCGTCACCACGCGGTCCGCGATGTCGGCGATGGGTGCGTTGTGGGTGATGAGCGCGGTCGCCGTCCCGAGCTCGCGGTTGACCTGCTCGATCACCTCCAGGACCAGGATGCCGGTGCGGAAGTCGAGCGCGCCGGTCGGCTCGTCGCAGAGCAGGACGGACGGCCGCTTGGACACGGCCCGCGCGATCGCCACGCGCTGCTGCTCGCCCCCCGAGAGCTGCGCCGGGAAATGGTCGAGCCGGTTGCCCAGCCCGACCAGCGCCAGCGCCTCCTCCGGCTCGAGGGGGTCCTCGGCGATCTCGGTCACGAGCGCGACGTTCTCTCGCGCGGTGAGGCTCGGGACCAGGTTGTAGAACTGGAAGACGAACCCGACGTGGCGCCGCCGGTACTGCGTCAGCGCCTCCTCGTCGGCGGCGGTCATGTCCTCTCCGGCGAAGAAGACGCGCCCGGAGGTGGGGACGTCGAGGCCACCGAGGATGTTGAGCAGCGTGGACTTGCCGCTGCCGGAGGGGCCGAGCAGCACGAGGAGCTCGCGCTCGTGCAGCCGGAAGTCCACGCCGTCGAGCGCGCGGACGTCGACCTCGCCCATTCGATAGACCTTGCGCAGCTGCTCGCAGGAGAGAATCGCTTCCGCAGGTCTCGCGAGCTGCGCACGGGTCTGTGCGGCAGCGAAGGACACGACGAAGCGTAGCGCATCCGGGTTGCACGCCCGGGAGCACATCGGGGGTCCCCGCACGGAGCGGCTCCGGTTCGTGCACTCACGCGGCGTCTCGCCCCGCGTCAACCCGCCATCGTCTCGCACCCACGTCGTCGGGTGGGCGGCTCGCTCGGCCCGTCCCTCGCCGCGCAGCGTCCTGTAACGCGCCACCCCGGGGACACACTGCTCAGCCGAACCCCGAACTGGAGGTCGGTACCATGCACCCACGAAGCTCCCTCTTCGCAGCCCTCGTCGTCTCCACCCTCATCGCGTCGGGCGGCAAGGCGGAAGCCGCCGCAGCCGTTCTTTCCACGACCGGGGAGGCGCCCGGCACCGCATCCGCCGGCGATGCCGGCACGGTCTACGCGCTCTCGAACGATCCCGCCGGCAACGCGGTGGTGACGTTCGCGCGCGCGCCCGACGGCACGCTCTCCCCTGCCGGCTCGTTCTCGACCGGCGGGACCGGCACCGGCGCCGCGCTCGGCTCGCAGGGTGCGCTCACCTTCTCGCGCGACGGCCGCTGGGCCCTCGCGGTCAACGCCGGCAGCGACGACGTCTCGATCTTCGCGGTGTCCGACAGCGGTTCGCTCCGGCTCGTCGACCGCGCTCCGTCGGGCGGCGACGTGCCCATCAGCGTCACCGTGGTGAACGACCTCGTCTTCGTGGTGAACGCGGGCGTGCCGAACAGCGTGACGGGGCTCCGGATCGGCCAGGACGGCGACCTCCAGCCCATCCCGAGCTCCACCCGGCCGCTCAGCGCAGCCGACAGCGCACCCGCCGAGATAGCGTTCGATCCGGGGGGCGACTTCCTGGTGGTGACCGAGAAGAACACGAACCGGCTCAGCGTCTACGCCGTCGGCGAGGGCGGCAATCTCGACGGCCCGCGGGTGGTCGAGTCGAGCGGCCAGACGCCCTTCGGCTTCGCGTTCACGCGGAGGGGTCTGCTCGTCGTCTCCGAGGCGGGAGGGAGCACCGTCTCGTCCTACCGGCTGAGCGACGATGTCCTCGACGTGGTCACCGCGTCCGCTCCGAACTTCCAGATCGCCGCCTGCTGGATCGCGATCACCGCCGACGGCCGCTTCGCGTACTCCGCCAACACGGGCGCCGACGACATCTCCGCCTTCGCCATCGCTCCGGACGGCACGCTCGCGCTCCTCGATGCGAGCGGCGTGGCGGCCTCGGCCGGCGACGCCCCGGCCGACCTGGCCATGAGCCGCGGGAGCGGGTACCTCTACGTGCGCAACGGGCGCGACGGCTCCATCTCGGGTTACGGGGTCCAGAGCGACGGCGCGCTCGAGCAGGTCGAGCTCGTGAGCGGGCTCCCCGCCGGCTCGGCAGGGCTCGCCGCGCGGTAGCGCATCGTACGCTCCGGCGACCTCGAGCCGAACGCATGGCCACGAAGCGCATGGCTCGCCCTCACCTGCTGCTCGCGCTGCTCGTCCTCGCCTGGGCGATCAGCTGGCCCGTGATCAAGATCGGCGTCACGACCGTGCCGCCGATCTGGTTCGGGGTCCTGCGCTACGTGCTCGCCGCTTCCTGCCTGTTCGGCCTCGTCGCGCTCCGCCGCGAGCTCGCCGTTCCACCGCGGTCGGATTGGCCGCTCATCGCGGTCTCCGCCGTGTTCCAGATGGGCGCGTACTCGGCGCTGACCGGGCTCGCCTTGACGGTCTTGCCCCCGGGTCGCGCGTCGGTCCTGGCGTTCTCGACGCCGATCTGGGTCCTGCCGCTGTCCGCGTGGTGGCTTCACGAGCGGCCGTCGCGCCCGGGGCTGTTCGGCGTGTGCGCGGGGCTGCTGGGGGTCGTCGCGATCGCCGCTCCCTCACTGCATCCCGACGGGAGCCGTCAGCTCCTGGCCTACGGCATGCTCATGGGTGCGGCCGCCGCCTGGGCGATCTCGATCGTCTTCGTCCGCCGGCACCACTTTACCGCGACCGCGCTCGCGCTCGCTCCCTGGCAGGCGCTCGCCGCCGCCATCCTGCTCCTCCCCATCGCCGCATTGAGCGAAGGCTCTCTGCCGCCCATCGGCTGGGGCGGCGCGGCGTCGCTCGCCTATGTCGGGCCGGTCGCGACCGCCTTCGGCTACTGGGCGGTCGTGGAGGCGGGTCGTCACCTTCGGGCGAGCACGATGTCCACGGCGCTCCTGGCGGCTCCGAGCCTCGGCATCCTGTTCTCCGCCGTGACCCTCGGCGAGGTCATCGGGCCGTCGCTCATCGCGGGCGTCGTGCTGATCGGCGCCGGCATCCGGCTCGCGACGACTGCCGCCGCGTAGCGCGGCGGCCGGTGCCGTCGCGCCGGACGAGCGGCGCGCCAGCGGAATCGACGGGCCGACCTTCATGTCACGCCCGCCGCCCCTTCGTGCGACCGCCGCTCCCCGCATGCCCCGGCCCGCCCGCCGCCTCGAGCGCGACCGCCATCCGTCGCACCGCCTCGCCGAGCTCTCGCTCCTCCAGCAGCGCGAACCCGAGCTGCAGCGCGGGATAGGGCTCGCCCTCGAACGTGAAGTCGCTCCCAGCGTGGAGCAGCACGCCCGCGCGCGGGCCCTCCTCGGCCCAGCGATCGGCGTCGAGGTCCGGCGCCGTCCTGCACCACAGCGCCATGCCACCGGCGGGCACCGCGAACTCGAGCGCGCCAGCGAGCCGCGCGCGCAGCGCCTCGGCGAGCGCGTCGCGGCGCGCGGCGTAGCGGCGGCGCATCCGCCAGACGTGCTGCTGCAGCTCCCCGTCCTCGATCAGCTCCGCGACGGCGAGCTCGAGCGCCCGGTCGCCCTGGCGGTCGACGTAGCGGCGGTGCTCGGCGAGGCACCGGATCACCTCGGGCGCCGCGTGCACGTAGCCGATGCGCAGGCCGGGCGCGAGGATCTTGGACAGCGTCCCGACGTGGACGACGACGCCGGCCGGGTCGTTCGCGGCGAGCGGCAGCACCGGCGCGCCGTCGTAGTGGAACTCGCTGTCGTAGTCGTCCTCGAGGACGGCGAGGCGCTCCGCCGCCGCGAGGCGGAGGAGCGCGATGCGGCGCGCGGCGGGGAGCGTCACGGTGGTCGGGTACTGGTGGTGCGGCGTCAGGTAGACGGCGCGCACCTTCCCGCGCCGGGTCAGCGCCTCGAGCGCGTCCACCCGGAGCCCCTCCTCGTCCACCGGGAGCGGCACCACGTGCGCGCCCGCGGCCCGGAAGACGTCCCACGCCGCGGCGTACCCGGGCGCCTCCACCGCGACGACGTCCCCGGGGCGGAAGAGCGCCCGCGCCGTCACGGTGAGCGCAAGCTGGCTCCCGCGCGTCACCATGAGCCCGGCGGGATCCGGCTCGAGGCCGCGGGTCGAGCGGAGCATCTGGCCGATCGCCGTCCGGAGCCGCTCCTCGCCGGCGGGGTCGCCGTAGCCGAGGATCCCGGGGCGCCGCAGGGCCCGGCGGTAGGCGCGCGCGATCGCGTCCACCGGCACGAGCCGCAGATCCGGGATGCCGCTCACGAGGCTGAGCACGCCGGGCTGCGCCGCGATCGCGCTCCGCGGCGAGGGCGCCGGCCCGAGCGCGAAGCCGGGATTCCGATGTCCAGCTCCCGAGCCGCCAGCCCGCCGCCGGAGCGCGGCCGGGATCTCGGGCGAGACGAAGGTTCCGCGGCCGCCGGACGACTGCACCCATCCCTCCGCGAGCAGCTCGGCGTAGGCGGCCACCACCGTGTTGCGGTGCACGCCGAGGATGCGCGCGAGCTCGCGCGAGCCGGGGAGTCGCTCGCCGGGGCGGAGCCGCCCCGCGGCGACGTGCGAGGCGATCCCGCGCGCGACCTGACGCACCACCGGCGCGGGGTCGGCGCGGTCGACCGCGAGGGCGAGAGACCAGGTGCGCACTGGCACATCGATAATGTCGGATCCGGTCCTTTTTCAACGACCAGTCGCCGAGCATCCTCACGTCGTACCGAGGAGGATGCGACCATGGCGACACGGGTGCTGGTGGATCGGGGCAGCTGGGGTGAGGCGGACGGGATGTGCCCCCCGACGGGGGTGGACGGTTGCACGCCGTGGGTGGAGCTCGTGGCGAGCACCGCGGGTCCCACGGTTGACGGAGCCGGCGTGGCGCCGACGGGGGTGCTCGGCGGAGCCGGGACTTTCGCTCGAACGCGGCCGGCGCTCGGCACGGCTCGGGAGCGGAGCCCGGGCGCGCTCCAGTGCCTCCGGTGCCAGCTCCTCGGCAGGCGGCAGCTCACCTGCGCCCGCCGCGATCTCTGCCTGGAGATCCCGCACGTCTACCCGCTCGGCCCGATCCTGCTCCTGGGCTGGCTCGCCACCGCCGCCGCGTTCGTCGTCTCGGTATGGTGAGCGGGAGCCCGGGGCGCGCTTTGCGCCCCCGGGCTTGCGGGCGGCCCGCGGCTCTGAGAAAACGCGCGAGAGCCGCCATGGACAAGATCGAGAAGCCTCACCGCTGGGCCCGCTTCCTGCGCGTCTCCTCGCGCGACCTGTTCGTCACCGTGGTGCCGGTCGCGCTGGCGCTCTCGGCGGCGATCTGGGCGGTGCTGCACTTCGTCCGCCCGGCGGCGCCGTCCACGATCACGATCTCGACCGGGCCCGACGGCTCGAGCTTCCAGCGCGCGGCAGAGCGCTACACGAAGGCGTTCGCCGCGAACGGCGTCACCTTGAAGGTCAGGCCGTCGAACGGCTCGCTCGAGAACCTAAGGCGGCTCGCCGATCCGGACGGCGGCGTGGACGTGGGCTTCGTCCAGGTCGGGGTGAAGCTGCCCGACCCGCAGCCCGGAGAGCGGCGACGCGAGCTCGCCTCGCTCGGCACCATCTCGCGCCAGCCGCTCTACATCCTCGTGCACGGCTCGGCGCCGCCCGACCGGCTCTCGGCGCTCGCCGGGAAGCGGCTCGTCATCGGGCCGGAGGGCAGCGGTACCCGGGTGCTCGCGCTCGCGCTGCTCAAGGCCAACGGCATCGAGCCCGGAGGGCCCACCACGATGCTCGACCTCGACGACGACCTCGTCGGAGACGCGCTCGAGCAGGGCTACGTCGACGCCGCCTTCCTCATGGGCGACTCGGCGTCGCCGCGGGTGATCCGCAGCATCATCGAGCGCCCGGGCGTGCACGTGCTGCAGCTGTCGCAGGTCGAGGCGTACCTGAGGAAGTTCCAGGACCTCGATCGCGTCGTCATCCCGATGGGCGCCTACGATCTCGCCCACAACATGCCCGCCACGGACCTCGATCTGGTCGCGTCGTCGGTGGAGCTGGTTGCGCGCGCCGACCTGCACCCGGCCATCTCGGACCTGCTGATCGAGACGATGCGCGAGGTCCACGGCCGTCCGTTCCTGCTGCAGAGAGCGGGCGAGTTCCCGGTGGCCCGCGAGCACGATCTGCCGCTCAGCGCCGATGCCCGGCGCTACTACGAGTCCGGCAAGCGCTGGCTCTACCGCATGCTGCCGTTCTGGGCGGCGAGCCTCGCCGATCGTTTCCTGATGGTGCTGGTGCCGCTCGTGCTCCTCCTCGTCCCGGTGTTCCGGCTCGTGCCCCAGGTCTACGCCTGGCGCGTCCGGGCCCGCCTGTACCGGATCTACGGATCGCTCCTGGAGCTCGAGCGAGACGTGCTGGACCACGCGGCCGAGCACCAGGCCGGGCTCCTCGACCGGCTCGACGCGATCGAGCGCCGTGCCGACGCGCTCAAGCTCCCCGTCGCCTTCGCCGACCAGTTCTACGTGCTGCGGGAGCACATCGGCTTCGTCCGGCGGCGGCTCACCACGCTCGCGGGCGAGCGGCGCCGAGCGCTCTGAGAACGCCTCGCAGGGAGGATAGGACCGGGCGTTGCCGCGGCCGTTCGCGGTGCGCCGGCCGCCACGTCGTGACGACATTCACGGAACCAACGCGTTCGAGTGGCCCCCTCCGGCTCCCTCCCGCCTCGACACCGCTCGAATGCACGAGGCGTAAAATCCTGGGCGACCACCGAGGGAGGCCGTCATGGTGCTTTCTGTACCGTCAATCACGGAAACCCTCGACGGCTACATGGACGCGTTCAATGCGCTCGATCTCGATGGCGTGATGACGCATTTCGCAGACGACGCGGTGTACCGCCCCGGCAGCGGCACCGAGCGGGTCGGGCGCGCCGCGATCCGAGAAGAGCTCGTGCCGCAGTTCGAGCTCGTGTACGGCGCGATGCGCTTCGACGAGTGCGACCGGGTCGTCGACGAGAAGGCTCGCAAGATCGTCATCCGCTGGGTGTGCCGCCACGATCTCGCACACGGCAAGCCCAGGCGCCTCGCGTGGAAGATCCGGCGGGTCATCGTCGGCGCGCTCGTGGGCAATCGCTTCGGCTGGGAGGGCGTGGACGTCTTCCACTTCGACGACGCCGGCAAGATCAAGCGCAAGTTCACGTACGCTGGCTACAGGCAGCCTCGCCTCGAGAAGCAGCTGGGCGTGCCGCTGCCTACGCCGTCGCGGCACACCGGCCGAGTGTGATGATGAACGGCACGGCGACCGTGTTGGCGAGCGTGTGATCCACGTTCTCGGCGCGTAGGGATTCTTTACGTCCCTGTCGGAAAGGCGACGGTCCCGACCCCGGACGCCGATAGGCCGGCCCGTCATCCACCTGGTGCGAGGAGGTGGACCGGCACGCCCAATGCTCCCCTTGCGCCCAGGGCGGCACGGACGCCGAGCGAAGCGTTCATCCGCCTGACGTCGGAGGAGTCATGCCGGACCTCGACAGCCGCGCCGCCTCGCGAAGGCGCGCCATCGCGTACTGGGTCACCACCCTGCTCGTCGCCACGGAGCTGGCGTTGGCAGGAGTGTGGGACATCCTGCGAATACCGTACGTCCGCGGCGTCATCGAGCACCTGGGCTACCCGGCCTATTTCCTGGTCATCCTCGGAGTCTGGAAGGTTCTCGGCGCGGTGGCGCTGCTCGTCCCGCGCTTTCCCCGGCTCAAGGAGTGGGCATACGCCGGCGCGGTCTTCAACTACACGGGAGCAGTCGTCTCCCATCTGGCCGTCGGCGATGGCGCCGTCGCACTCGTCTACCCGATGATCCAGCTCGGCCTCGTCGGCGGGTCCTGGGCCCTGCGTCCGCCGGCTCGCCGCGACCTCGCGCCGAGTTGAGCGCCAATCGAGAAGCCGTAGGTTATCGTCTTTGCGATGCCGCCGCGCGAACGATCCCCGAAGGCACCGCGCAGCCCGATCCTCGACCTGCGGGGCGCGAGTCGTCTCGTGATCGAGGCGACGAACCGCATCGCAGACGTCGTCGAGGCGATGCACCACGGAATCGGCGCCGGCCCGGCCGTCCTCGGCCGCCCGCTCGAGCGCCCCGTCCAGCTCCTCACCCGCCCGGTCTACGGGAGCGTGCGCGGGGTGACGCGGCTCGTCGGCGACGGGATCGACGCGGCCCTCGCCCGGCTCGAGCCCCTCGCCGCGCCGCTGCTCGGCGAGCGCCCGCCGGGGCTCGGACGTGAAGCGGTGGTGGCCGCCCTGAACGGTGTCCTCGGCGACTACCTGGCGGCGAGCGGGAACCCGCTCGCGATCGAGATGCGGCTCCGCAGCGACGGTCGCCCGCTGGAGCTCCACCCCGACGCGCTGCGGCTCGCGTTCCCGCGGGCGACCGGCAAGCTCCTCGTCCTCGTGCACGGCTCGTGCGTGAACGATCGCCAGTGGACCCGGCGCGGGCACGACCACGGCGCGGCGCTCGCCCGCGATCTCGGGTTCACGCCGATCTACCTCCACTACAACTCCGGCCTGCACGTGTCGGTGAATGGGCGCGCCTTCGCCGGGCTGCTCGAGCAGCTCGTCGCGGCCTGGCCCACGCCGGTCGACGATCTCGTCCTCCTGGCGCACAGCATGGGCGGACTCGTGGCGCGCAGCGCGTGCCACTTCGGCGAGGCGGAGGGCCACGCGTGGCGGCGAAAGCTGCGCGCGCTCGTCTGCCTCGGCACGCCCCACCACGGCGCACCGCTCGAGCGTGGGGGCCACTGGATCGACCTGTTGCTCGGCGTCAGCCGGTACAGCGCGCCGCTCGCGCGGCTCGGCAAGCTCCGGAGCGCCGGCGTCACCGACATGCGCCACGGCAACGTCCTCGACGCGCACTGGGAAGGCCGCGACCGCTTCGCGCACGGTCGCGACGACCGCGTCCCGCTCCCGCTGCCGCAGGGCGCGCGGTGCTACGCGATCGCCGGGAGCGCGGCCGTGCAGGGCGCCGCGAGGAAGCGCCCGACCGACGGCCTCGTCCCCGTCGACAGCGCGCTCGGCGTGCACGCGAGACCGGAGCTGACGCTCGGGTTCCCGGAGGCGCACCGGTGGATCGCCCATGGGACGAAGCACCTCGACCTCCTGAGCCGACCCGAGGTGTACGCGAAGCTCCGCTCCTGGCTGTCCTCCTGACGGCGGTCTCGCGCTGCCTCCCGGCGGCGTGCTCGTTGACTTCTCAGGCGCGCCCGTAGACCGGCACGACCGCGCCGCTCACGTCCCGTGCCGCGTCCGAGAGCAAAAACTCGATGACCGCGGCGACCGACTCCGGCTCCACCCAGCGCGCCGCGTCGGCGTCCGGCATCGCGCCGCGGTTCGCGGCCGTGTCGATCGTGCTGGGGAGGACGGCGTTCACCCGAACGCCGGCGTCCAGGACCTCCGCGGCGATCACGCGTGCGAGCGCGACGACGGCGCTCTTCGCGACGGTGTAGGCGGCGGCGCCGGCGCCCGACCACGGCCGCTCGACGTTGCGGGACCCGATCACGACCACGCTGCCCGCGTGCTGCGCGACCAGCCGCGGCAGCAGCGCGCGAAGCGCCCGCTGGGCCGACTCGAGGTTCTCGTCCAGCATGCTTCGCCAGGTGCCCTCGTCGCCTTCCTCGTGGAAGCGCCGGCCACCGCGCCAGCCGCCCGCGACCAGCGCGGCGCCGGAGATCGGGCCGAGGCGCGCGCTCACCGCGCCGAGGGCCGCGTCCCAGGCCGCGGTCGAGTCCTCCTGGAGCGGGAAGCCGGCGAAACGCGCCCCGAGCTCCTGCTCGAGCTTGCGGAGGCGCTCCGCGTGACGGGCGAGCCCGACGCCGGCCACCCGGTACCCGCGCTCCACGAGGTAGCGACAGAGAGCGGTCCCGAGCGCTCCGACCGCTCCGCTGGTCACGATCACGCGCGGCATCATCGAGCAGGCTCGAAGAGCTCGATGGGATTCCCATCTGCGTCCTCGATTTGGATTTGTCGACCGCCAGGGCCGGTTTCCATCTCGTTGCGAAAGTGAACCCCTGCCTTCTTCAGCTCAGCGATGAAAACGGGAAGATCCGCGACCTTCAGCACTACGCGGTTCCAGCCGCCCGGCTCCTGCTGCTGCCCATTCGGCATCGGCCGCGAGCCTGACGCGCCTGGACCGCTGAGCAGAACCTGCGCGTCACCCAGAGAGACGCTCGCAAACGCGGGGAGCTGCTGGTGCTCCAGCTTGAACCCGAGATGTTGCGTATAGAACGCTACAGAGCGAGCGACGTCTTTCACCTGATAGCGAACGCCGTGAATGCTCTCGACGAATGACCTCGTGGCGGCCCGGACCACGTGCGTCTCCTTCCTGGTCTGTCTCCATGATTACTGTGCTCAGCTCCCGCGACACTGAGCAGTCCAGACCTAGTGCTGCCGCGCGGCTCCCGACCTGCTCCCGCTGCGCGCGTCGCCTCCCCGCCGGAGCGCCGCCTGGGCGTCGGTGCCGGACACGATGCGGCCGTAGAGTGGGCTGCCCGGCTCCTGGAGGCGCCCGCCGTAGCGGAGGGAGCCCGTGTCGACCGGAGCGAACCCGATCTCCTCGACGAGGTTCGCGACCACCCGCTTCGCGTCCGGGTCGTCCCCGGCGATGAGCAGCGCGACCCGCTCCTCGGGCGGAAGGTCGCGCCTGCCACGCGTCGCGAGGTCGTTCGCGTACAGGTGATTGAACGCCTTGACGAGCCGCGCGCCGGGGATGACCCGCGCGACCTCCTCGCTCGACGTCGAGTCTCCCAGCTCGTAGAGCTTGAAGTCGGGACGATACGGGTTCATCGCGTCGACGACGATCTTGCCCCGCAGCCGCTCGGCGGGGAGCTCCCGCCGGTTGCGCCACGGGATGGCGATGAGCACGACCTCGCCGAACTCCGACGCCTCCTCGACGGTCGTGGCCCTCGCGCGCGGTCCGAGCGCGGCGACCTGGTCACGCAGCGAGTGGGGACCGCTCGCATGACTGAGCGCGACCTCGTGGCCCGCGTCCGTGAACAGCCTCGCAGCCGTCCCGCCGATGTTCCCCGAGCCGATGATCCCGATCCGCATGGCACGCCCTCCGGAGCGGAGAGATGCGAAGCGCGCGCCCTGCCCGCAACAGCCAACTTGGCCACGGCTCTCGCGGCCCACGCCCGCCGCGGCGAATTGCGCCCTCTCATCGGCCAAACGAGACTGCATGGAGGAGAGCTGCCCGCTATGCTTTCAGGCGGGGAGGTCATGACGAAGCACCCTCGAGCTGTCGTCTTCAGCGCGGCGCTCGCGCTGTTACCCGGCCTCGCCAGTGGGAACGACGAAGGCGCGGATCTCGCAGCACGCGCGGGTCCGCTCATCACCACGGTCCCCGAGCTGGCGCAGGCTGGGGAGTCCGGCCTGCAGACGGAGCAGGAATCGCCCTCTCCTCCGACCGCCCCGCTCGAAGAGGCTCCTCCGCCCGCTCCGTCGAAGCTTCCGCCGCCGCCCTCCTCGGTTCCGGAAGGCCAATGGGTCTACACGGCGCAGTACGGCTGGATCTGGATGCCGTACGCGGACGCCTTCACCTATGTGCCGCCTTCCGGTTACGGCGCGCCGTACATGTACGTTTACTATCCGTCATACGGCTGGTCATGGGTCGTCGCACCGTGGGTCTGGGGCTTCGGACCGTGGCCGTACTTCGGGTTCTACGGCGCGGCGCGCTTCGGCTGGTACGGGCATGGCTGGTGGCGGTACCCGGGGCAGTGGCACTACGGGCCTGGGCCACATCGCGGCGTCTGGCCCTCGTACGGTGGCCGTCCCGGCCCCTACTTCGGTGCGCGCCCCGCCCCGCCCCCGTCCGGCGGCAGCTTCCCCTCGCGCGGTATCGCGCCCGCGCCGCACCGCGGGGGCGGTGTCGCCGCGGGCCCTCACGCCGCACCGCCACGTCACCGTTAGTCAGCGCTCGTGCGGCTCGGGCTCGAGTGCGCCGTTGCTCGGAGAGCTCCCACTCTCCGAGCAACGGCGTGAGCCGGGCTCGACTATCCCTGCCGGTAAGCCCGCTCCAACCCCGCGATGTCGAGCTTCGTCATCTGGAGCATCGCCTTCATCACGCGGTTCGCCTTCGCCGGATCCGGGTCCGACATGAGCCGCTCCATCGCGGTCGGCACGATCTGCCAGGACACCCCGTACCTGTCGGTGAGCCAGCCGCACTGGTTCGTCGAGCCGCCCGCGGAGAGCTTCTCCCAGTACTCGTCTACCTCCTGCTGCGTCTCGCAGTTCACGACGAACGAGATGGCCGGCGTGAACTTGAAGATCGGTTCGCCGTTCAAGGCGATGAACTCCTGCCCGGCGACCTCGAACGTCGCGGTCATCACCGACCCCTTGGGCCCGGGGCCTGCCTCTCCGTAGCGCGTGATCGCTCCGAGCTTCGAGCCCTTGAAGACGGACGTGTAGAACCTCGCGGCCTCCTCGGCCTTACCGTCGAACCACAGGAACGGGGTGATTCCCTTCATCGCATCCGTCCTTTCCTCAGCGCTCGAGCGCCTTGGGGTCCATCCACAGCACTTCCCAGTGGTGGCCGTCGGGGTCGTAGAAGCTCCAGCCGTACATGAAGCCGTGATCCTGCGGCTCCATCGCGTGCTTGCCTCCCGCCGCGACCGCCTTCTTCACGAGCTCGTCCACCTCGGCGCGGCTCTCGCACGAGAGCGCGCAGAGCGCCTCGTTCTGCAGGAGCGTGTCGCAGAGGCCCTTCTTCGTGAACGTCTTGAAGAACGGCTCGGTGAGGAGCATCACGTACGCGTCCTCGCCGACGAGCATGCAGGTGGCCTTCTCGTCCGTGAACCTCGGGTCGAACTCGAAGCCGAGCTTGGTGAAGAACTCCTTCGAGCGGTCCAGGTCGCGCACGGCCAGGTTCACGAAGAGCTTGCGGGGACGCCTCGTTGCCATGTCTGCCTCCAGGGGTTCGTCGGAGTCGCGCGTCGCGTCGAGCTCGACCCCGATGTCGTCTGATCCCTGGACCGCGTGCGCGCCGCCGACTCATCGGTGCACCCCGATCGGCACCTCCGGCAGACATCGGCCTTCATGCCGTCGGCCAGGGCAGGAGCCGGTGCGCGAAGCTACCGGCGAGCGCCCGCCGCACCGAGCCGCCCTTCCGCGCCGCTTCCTACGGAGGGAGCACGAGCGGAAGCCCGAACCTCGGGAAGAGCGTCGCGGTGTCGAGGAACGAGGTCCAGGCAGAGACGCGATCGCCCTCGAGCTCGAGCACGATGAGCCCCCACGCCTCGTGGCCCCCGTGCTCGGCGGGACGGTACTGCGCGAACGCGGGCGAGCCGGAGGCCGCCGTCGGGACGAGTCGCGACCCGCGGCAGCCACAGCCCCGGCCGAGGAGCCAGTCGCGGATCGCCGCCGGGCCGCGGAGCCACAGCGTGTAGGGCGGCATGGACAGGGTCGCGTCCTCGTGCAGGAGCGCGGTGAGCGCGTTCACGTCGTAGCGCTCGAATGCCTCGACGTAGCGAGCGAGCAGCGCGGACTGCGCTGCGGAGAGCGAGCCGCTCGACTCGCCGAGGTCGCGCGCGGCGAGCGTGGCGCGCGCCCGCTGCAGCGCGCTGTTCACCGCCGGGATCGAGGTGTCGAGGCTCTCGGCCACCTCCGCGGCGGACCAGCCGAGCACCTCCGTGAGCAGGAGCGCGGCGCGCTGCCTCGGGGGAAGGTGCTGGAGCGCCGCCACGAACGCGAGCCGGATGCTCTGGCGGAGCACCGCCCGCTCCGCCGGGCCGGCGTCCGACGGCACGACGTGCGCGTCGGGGACCGGCTCGAGCCAGTGCGTGCGAGGGTGCTCGACGAGCGGGTCGTCCACCGTTCCGGCGGGACCCTCCTCGACGGGACGCTCTCGCCGGGAGCGATCGGCGAGCGCGTCGAGGCAGACGTTCGTCGCGATGCGATAGAGCCAGGTGCGCAGCGAGGAGCGCCCGTCGAAGCGCTCGAGGCCTCTCCACGCCCGGACCATCGTCTCCTGGACCGCGTCGTCGGCGTCCACGGCCGAGCCCAGCATCCGGTAGCAGTGCCCGGTGACGGCCGCGCGGTGCTCCTCGAGCTCGGTGACGCTCTCTGGCATCGCCCGGACATAACGAGGGGAGCGCGTCCCCGCTCTCCCCCGCTCGCCTCGCGCGCCCTTGCGCTACCGCCGCGAGCCCGACGCCTCGTGGGCGACGAAGTCGAGCCGCCGCGCCTCGAGCCGGCCCGCCGCCCGCGCGCGGCTCTCGGAGCAGAAGCTCGCGAACCGCTGCCCGTCGACCGTGACGACGTAGCGATTCTTCTCGATCTGCTCGATGCCTACGACGTGCGCTCGAACGGCGAAGCTGGCGCGCGGGGGATTCATCTATGAAGTGTAGCGCGATCCTCGCGAATAAGCCCGACACATCACGCGCGCCGGCCGATCGCAGAGGATCATCGCGGGTGGCCCGCACGCGCGACGCGGTCCGCGCGCGCCGCGACCTCCTCGGCCGTCTCACGCCGGGCACGGCGCCGCTTCGCTGCGATCGGCGGAGCGGGGCGCTCGATGGCCGGACGGCGCGGAGCACGGCCGGCGGTCGGCACGGGAACCCGGCCGGGCGATGACCCGATCGTTGCTCCGAGAACGGGGGAGCCCACGCTCGCCCGTGGCCGACGGCCCGCTGGCACGGCAACGATGCGACGGACGCGTGACGAACTCGTGACGGTCGGCGCGGACACCTCGAGGGCTGGCGCGCCCGGAGCGACGCGGATTAGAACCGGGCCTCGTTCTCGCCCGAGGAGCTCGCATGCTGCGCGAATCCGTCTTCGTCTGCTCGTATGGCGCCGAAGGCGCAGAGCACGTCGGTCACGTCCTGGCCTGGGATGATCGCGAGGCGGCCGAGCTCTTCGCGCGCGAGCTCGAGCCGGACGTGGGGGAAGTGCGCGTGGCGGACATCCGCGTGGAGTCCGTGGACGGCGCCGCGCTGGGTGAGTGATCCGCGCCGCGCAGCGCCGGGCGCATCAGTCGCGAGCGTCCGGCGCGACCGGGGCCGACGGGGAGGCGAGCAGCCGCGCCTGCGCGTCCACCTGCGGCTCGCCCTCGGCCGGACGGAGCCGCTCGTACTCACCGTCCGGCCGCATGCGGCGCGTCCGGCAGTTGTCGGCGAGGTAGAGGGACAGCACGCCGTCGCGCAGGTGGCGCACGAGCGCGGGATCCCTGACCGGGAACAGCACCTCGACCCGCCTCGACAGGTTCCGGCGCATGAGATCTGCGCTGCCGAGGTAGACCTCCTCCGCCCCGGCGTTGCGGAACCAGAAGATCCGGCTGTGCTCGAGGAACCTCCCCACGATGCTCGTGACGCGCACGTTCTCGGTGTAGCCCGGGACCTCCGGGCGCAGGCAGCAGATCCCGCGCACGAGCAGGTCCACCTTGACGCCCGCCTGGGCCGCGCGGACGAGCGGCTCCGCCATCTGCTCGTCGGCGAGCGCGTTCACCTTGAACACGAGGTGCCCGCCGCGGCCGGCGCGCGCGTGGGCGATCTCGCGGTCGATGAGCTCGACGAGCCGCTCGCGCAGGTTCACCGGCGCGACGAGCAGGCGCTGGAACACCTTCGGGTGCGCGTAGCCCGTGAGGTAGTTGAAGAGCTGCGTCGCGTCCTCGCCGATCTCGGGGTCCGCCGTGAAGAGCCCGAGGTCCGTGTACGCGGTGGCGGTGACCGCGTTGTAGTTCCCGGTGGACAGGTGGACGTAGCGCGCGAGCCGGTCGCCCTCGCGCCGGACGACGAGCGCGATCTTGGAGTGCGTCTTCAGCCCGAGGAGCCCGTAGATGACGTGGACGCCGTCGGCCTCGAGCGCCCGCGCCCACCCGATGTTGCTCTCCTCGTCGAAGCGCGCCTTCAGCTCCACGAGCACCGCCACCTGCTTGCGGTTCTGGTTCGCCTCGAGGAGCGCCTCCACGACCGGCGAGTTCCGCCCGACGCGGTACAGCGTCATCTTGATGGCGAGCACGTCGGGATCCCGCGCGGCGGCCCTCAGGAACTCGACGACGGGCCCGAACGACTCGAACGGATGGTGGATGAGCACGTCCCGGCGCCGGATCGCGGCGAACACGTCCTCGTCGCCTCGCGCGAAGGCGGGCGGGACGGCGGGGGACAGCGGCGGGAACTTGAGATCGCTGCGCTCCACGGCGGCGAGCGCGCCCACACCGGACAGCCCCAGCGGCCCCTCGAGGACGTGCACGTTCCGCGGCTGGATCTCGAGGTTCTGGACGAGGAGGTCGCGGACGGGCTCGGGCATGCCGGGCGTCACGACGAGCCGCACCACCGAGCCGAAGCGGCGCTCGCGCACCCCGTGCTCGACCGAGGCGAGCAGGTCCGCTGCCTCCAGCTCCTGCAGCTCCATCTCCGCGTCGCGGGTGACGCGGAACGGGTGCACGCTCTTGACGCGCACCCCGGGGAACAGCCGGTCCACGTGCGCGGCGACGAGCTGCTCGAGCCAGACGAACGCGTGGTGCCGGCGGGCCGTCCCCGACGCGTCGAAGCCCGCGCTGGATCGGCCGATCGGCACGAGCCGCGGGAGCGTGTCCGGGACCTTGATGCGGGCGAACCGGGCGACGCCCTCGTCCTCCACGACCACGGCGAGATTGAGGCTCAGGTTCGAGATGTGGGGGAACGGACGGCCGGGGTCGAAGGCGAGCGGCGTCAGGACCGGCATCACCATCTCGTCGAAGTAGGCGCGCGCCCACGCGGCCTGCTTCGGGTCGAGCTGGGAGTGATCGAGGACGTGGAGGCCGGCCGCGTCGAGGGCGGGCAGGAGCTCGTCCTGCCACGCCACGCCGAGCTCGCGGTTGAGCCGCAAGGTCTCGCGGCGCAGCTCGGCGAGCTGCTGCAGCGGCGTCAGCCCGTCGGACGAAGGCTCCGTCACCCCGGAGGCCACCTGCTGCTCGAGGCCGGCGACGCGGATCATGAAGAGCTCGTCGAGGTTCGACGACACGATGGAGAGGAAGCGCACCCGCTCGAGCAGCGGGTTCGCGGGGTCGCGGACCTCGTCGAAGACGCGCCACTGGAACGCGACGAGCGAGAGCTCGCGGTTGACGAGCAGCGCAGGGTCGAGCTTGGCGGTGGGGGCCGCGAGCTCGCGCGCGACCGCCGCGGCGGCGTCGGCGGCCACGCCCGCGGCTCCGCCGGCCGGCGCCACGTCGGCGCCGGTGCGCGGGGTGAGCACCTCCTTGGGCACGGCGTGCGCCGGGCTCTCCATCCGTCCTCCGCGATGACCTCGCGCCTCGACGGGCGAGCGTAGCGCCGCGCCGGCGGGAGTGCACGCGACCGCAGGTGACGAACGCGTGAAGGCGTGCACGAGCGCACGGGGACCTCCAGGCGAGCCCGTGCGCTCGGCGCCTCGGACGCCGCGCGGGGGGTTCGGCGCAGGCCGGCGCGCTCCGCAAGGGGGAGCTCGCCCCGGGCAGGTGAGACGACCGCGGCCTCAGGGCGCGGGCGATCTCGAGGACGCGTCTTAGGCACGGCTCGCGAGGATCGCCCGGGCCTCACTGGCGCGGATCCCACATCGCCTGGTCGAAGTCCGGGTCGGGCGGCTCGTCGCGAGGCCGCTCGCCCTCCGGCACGTTCCTCAGATTCACGCGCACGCGGGTCCAGGTCGTGTACCGGCCGCGCATCGCGTCCACGAGCACGTCCTCGGGCGCGAGGCGCGCGGCGGCCTCCGGGTGGCGCGCCTTCCAGCGCTCGAGACCTTCGAGCGCGTCCTCCTTCCTCGCCGCGCGCGCGACGACGGCGAGCGGATGGCTCGGGCGGCGCGGCGCCCCCTTGCGCCGGGACGGCGCGACGCGCGCGGGCTCCTCGGCTCCCTTCGCGTAGTGCGGCGGCCACGGCGCGTCGCCGAGGCCGTCCGCACGCTGGCGCGCCGCGAGCTCGAGCAGCGGCTCGAGCGAGCCTGCCGCGTCGTCGATGCCGGCCCCCACGTCCCCGAGCCGCGCGAAGCGCGCCGGGACCGTGCGCAGCGTGAAGTCGGCCGGGTCGCAGGCGGGCAGCTCGGCCCAGGTGATGGGCGCGGACACCCGCGCGTCGGCCGTGGGCCGCACCGAGTACGCGGAGGCGACGGTGCGGTCCTTCGCGTTCTGGTTGTAGTCGATGAAGACGCCGTGCCGTTCCTCCTTCCACCACTTGCTCGTCGCGAGCTCCGGCGCGCGCCGCTCCACCTCGCGGGCGAGCGCCAGCGCCGCCTGGCGAACGTCGGTGAAGGTCCAGCGCGGCTCGAGGCGCGCGTTCACGTGGATGCCGCGCGAGCCGCTCGTCTTCGGCCAGCCCACGAGGCCGTGCTCGCGCAGCACCTCGTCCACGAGCAGCGCCACGCGCCGGAGCTGGTCCCACTCCACGCCCGGCATCGGGTCGAGGTCCACGCGCAGCTCGTCGGGGTGCTCGAGATCGGCGGCGCGCACCGGATGCGGGTTGAGGTCGATGCAGCCCAGGTTCACCACCCAGGCGAGCTGCGCCGCGTCCCGGACCACGATCTCCTCGGCGCTGCGACCCGAGGGGAACCTGAGCTCGACGACCTCGACCCAGGGCGGCCGCGACTCCGGCGCGCGCTTCTGGAAGAAGAACTCGCCCTCGGCCCCGTCGACGTAGCGCTTCAGCGCCATCGGCCGGCCCCGCACGCCGCGCAGCGCGCCCTCGGCCACGCTCAGGTAGTACTGCACGAGCTCGAGCTTGGTGACGCCCGCCTCGCGGAAGTAGAGCTTGTCCGGATTGGAGATGGCGACCTCCCGTCCGGCGATCTGCAAGTGTTCTTTCTTGCGCGGTGACATGGCTCTGGCGGGTGTTCTTGCTCGAGCGGCTCGCGCTTCGCCACGCCCATGGCGTTATCTCCCCGCGATGGCCTATCCGATCGCGCCCCCCGTCGAGCCGATGCTGGCGAAGGCCGCGGAGAGCCTGCCCGAGGGGGACCGCTGGCTCTTCGAGCCGAAGTGGGACGGCTTCCGCGCGCTGGTCTTTCGCGACGGTCCCGAGGTGTACCTCCAGTCCCGCGAGCTGAAGCCGCTGAACCGGTACTTCCCCGAGCTCGCCGAGCCGCTCCTCGCGAGCCTCCCCGAGCGGTGCGTGGTGGACGGCGAGATCGTCATCGCCGGCCCGGCGGGCCTCGACTTCGAGGCGCTCCTCCTCCGCATCCACCCCGCGGCGTCCCGGGTGAAGCTCCTCTCGCAGGAGAGCCCCGCGGGCATCGTGCTGTTCGACCTGCTCGCCCTGGGCGACCGCGACCTGCGCGCGTCCCCGCTCTCCGAGCGGCGCGCGCTGCTCGAGCAGCGCCTCGCCGGCGCGGCGCCCCAGGTGCACCTGACGCCCGCCACGCGGGATCGCGCCGTGGCGCAGGACTGGTTCGCGCGCTTCGAGGGGGCCGGGCTCGACGGCGTCGTCGCGAAGCGGCTCGACTCGACGTACCAGCCCGGCGTCCGCGCGATGGTGAAGGTGAAGCACGCGCGCACCGCCGACTGCGCGGTGGCCGGCTTCCGCTGGCACAAGAACGGGCCCGGCACGATGGTGGGCTCGCTCCTGCTCGGGCTCTACGACGAGGCCGGCAAGCTGCACCACGTCGGCATCTGCAGCAGCTTCACCACCGCGCGCCGCAAGGAGCTCGTGGAGGAGCTCTCGCCCCTGCGCGAGAACGCGATGGAGGGCCACCCCTGGCGCGACTGGGCGGAGTGGGCCGACGCGGACGCCGAGCCCGCGCAGCGCATGCCTGGCGCGAGCAGCCGCTGGAACCGCGGCAAGGACCTCTCCTGGGAGCCGCTGCGGGTGGAGCGCGTCTGCGAGGTCGCCTACGACCACCTGCAGGGCGATCGCTTCCGGCACGCGACCCACTTCCTGCGCTGGCGTCCGGACCGCTCGCCGCGCGAGTGCCGCTACGACCAGCTCGAGGAGACCCCGGCGTTCGAGCTCTCCCGCATCTTCGGGGTGCGGCCGCAGGCGCCGCGATAGATCCCGAGGCGGACGGGTCTCGCGCCCGCGAACCTCGCGGCGCGCCGAGACGAGGCAAAAGCCGGCGGCGGTCGGAGCGCCGGCTCGCGGAGGTGAGCGATGGCTGGGGCGCCGGAGAACGACAGGGCCACTCCGAGCCGGCAGGAGCCGGAGCCGGAGCGCGAGCGGGAGCAGCGCCGCGGAGCGAGCGACCGCCCCGCGAGCGAGCGCGCGGAGGGGTGGGAGGACATCGATCCCCGCGAGGAAGAGGGCTGGAGCCAGCCCGAGTCCTCCGCGCAGAAGGGAGCCCTCCCCGACGAGGGCTGAGGCGCGGCCGGCGCGTCCCCGCGCCCTCTACGCCGATTGCACGCTGAGTGAGCGCGCCCGAGCCCGCGCGGGCGCCGCTCCTGCCGCGCGCGTTAACGTTAACGAACCGTTAACCCGTTAACGCTGCGCAGATTTCGGGACCTTTCACCGTACGGAAATGAACACTCCGGCGCGCATTCCAACCCACACGCGACGTGTGCACTACTCCCGCGCGAACCGCGGCTCATCCCCGCCGTCGCGGCGAGCCGCGCCCAGGAGATCGACCCCATGAGAAAGCTCGTCGCCGTCCTCGCCGCCCTCGCGTTCGCCGCTCCCGTGCTCGCCCAGGAGGTGGGGGCGGGCGAGTACGCGTCCTCCGTGTCCGCGGGCCGCCCGCTCGACGTCCCGCCCGGCATCTACGCGAACACCGCCGCGCGCCTGGCCGAGTTCTTCGCGGCCACGGGCGGCGCCCGCACCGTCTTCGCCACCGACCTCAAGGCGCGGATCGACGCCGGCGCGAACCAGCTCGTCATCGACGTCCGGCCGGCCACCGACTACGCGGCCGGCCACATCCCCGGCGCGATCAGCATGCCGCTCGCGGCGCTCTTCCGCTCGGAGAACCTGGCGCAGCTTCCCACCGACGGCACGCCGCTCATCCTCGTCTGCCACACCGGCCACACCGCCTCCATGGCGCTCGGCGGCCTCGTGTCGCTCGGCTACAACGCCTATGTGCTGCGCTTCTCGATGATGGGCTGGAACGCGAGCTCCAACCAGAAGATCTACTCACCGTCGCAGGTCCAGACGATCTTCGGGCTCGCCGGCCCGCTCGTCCGGTAGCCCTCGCCGTCCTCGCCGCACCCGCGCCGCGGCCGCCCCGAGGGACGGCCGCGGCGCCTCGTTCCGCCTCCCCTCCCCACGGAGCCGCACCATGCGCATCGCAATCCTCGCCGCCGTCCTCGCCGCGCTCGCCTCCGGTGCGCGCGCGGAGGAGCACCGCGTGATCTCCACCGAGGCGCTCGCCGCCCGGATGAAGGGCGCCCCCGCGAGCTGGGACTTCACGCTCGTCGACGCGCGGACCCGCGTCGAGTTCTCGGAGTCGCGCATCCCGGGCGCGGTGCTCGTGCCCGCGCGCGCGGTGGAGGCCGAGCTGCCGCGCCTCGTGAAGGACCGCGCGCGGCTCGTGGTCTTCTACTGCAACGGCCCGAACTGCACGAAGACCGTGGTGGCGGCGAAGGCCGCGGCCGCCGCGGGGTACACCAACGTCGCCGAGTACAGGGATGGGCTGCCGGGCTGGGGGAAGTCCGGCCGACCGACGGCGGGGAAGCGCATGCGGGCGTTCGACGCCCCCGCGATCGCGCCCGCCGCGCTCCAGGCGGCGCTCGCCTCGAGCCGCCCGCCGTTCGCGATGGACATCCGCGACGCGCAGGAGTTCGGCGCGTTCCACCTCGAGGGCGCCGTGAGCATCCCGCTCGACGACATCGAGGCGCGCCTGAAGCAGGTCGAGCCCGGCCGCGCCATCGTCATCGTCGATCACGCCGGGCACCAGGCGCCGATCGCCGCGCGCCTGCTCCGGCAGCTCGGGCGCACCGAGGTGAAGCGGCTCGACGGCGGGATGCTGCGCTGGCAGGCGGACGGCCTGCCGGTCGCGCGCTGAACGGGAGGACGCCTTGCGACTCACCCTCGGCAGACGCGTCGCCGCCACCTTCGCCGGGCTCCTGCTCGTCGTCGCGGGGCTCGGCACGTTCGGGCTCGCCTCGAACCAGGCCACCGCCACGCAGCTCGGCGCGGCCGTCCCCGCCGCCGTGGAGCGCGCCGTCGCGGCGAGCGAGCTGGAGCTGTTCGCGCGGACCGCGCTCCAGCTCCTCGCCGGCCAGGCCGCGGCCGGCACCTCGGACCTCGCGGACCTCGGCCCCGCGCGCGACGGCTTCGGGAAGGCGCTCTCCCGGTTCGAGGCGGCGGGCGGCGCGACGGCCGCCTCCGCCGAGGCGAAGCGGCTGTTCGGCGCCGTCGTCGAGGACGGCGAGCGCATGGTGCGCGCCACCGCCGACCAGGAGTGGCTCGAGGCAGGGCAGCGGACGAAGGCGTTCAAGGCGGCGTCCGCCGCGGCCGTCGCGGGTCTGGAGCGGCTCCGCACGGACGAGGCGGCGGCGGTCCAGGAGACGCTCGCGGCGACGCGAGACACGGCGCACCGGCGCGGCGCGCTGTTCACCGCCGCGCTCGCGGCGGCGCTCGCCGTCGGGGCGGTGCTCGCGTTCCTGCTGCACCGCCGCGTCGCGACGCCGGTCGTCGAGCTCTCGAGGCTCGCCCGGCGCGTCGCGGACGGCGACCTCGCGAGCGACGCCGCCGCGGGCCACGCGCCGCGGTCGGACGACGAGATCGCGGACCTCCAGCGCGCCATGCAGGGGATGACCGAGAACCTGGGGCGCGTCCTCGGGCAGCTGCGCGCCGGCGCCGACGGGCTGCTCGCGGCCTCCGGGCAGGTCGCCGCGACGTCGCAGGCGCTCTCGCACGGCACGGGAGAGCAGGCGGCGTCCGTCGAGGAGACGACCGCGAGCCTCGAGGAGATGAGCGCCTCCATCGCGCAGAACGCGGACGGGAGCCGCGAGACGGAGCGGGTGGCGCTCGACGCCGCGCGCGACGCCCGCGAGAGCGGCGACGCGGTGCGCGACAGCGTCGCGGCGATGCGCTCCATCGCCGAGCGGATCGGCGTCGTCGAGGAGATCGCCTACCAGACGAACCTGCTCGCGCTGAACGCCGCGATCGAGGCCGCCCGCGCCGGCGATCACGGCAGGGGGTTCAGCGTGGTCGCGAGCGAGGTGCGCAAGCTCGCGGAGCGCGCCCAGAAGGCCGCGAAGGAGATCGGCGGGGTGGCCACGACCAGCCTGGAGGTGGCGGAGCGCTCGGGCGAGCGGCTCGCGCGCCTCGTGCCCGCGATCCAGCGGACGGCCGCGCTGGTGCAGGACGTGGCGGCCGCCTCCACCCAGCAGACCTCGGCGGTCGGGCAGATCAACCGCGCGATGGCCTCGGTGGACCAGGTGACGCAGCGCAACGCCTCCGCGGCGGAGGAGCTCGCCACGACCGCCGAGCAGATGGCGGCGCAGGCCGAGGCGCTCCGCGAGCTCGTCGGGTTCTTCCGCACGGACGGCCGCGACGGGCCGGTGCAGCCCGGTCTCGCGCTCGCGTCGGAGCGGACGGGAGCTTTGCGGGTCGCGGAGGGGTAGCTCGCGGCGAGGCGAGCCCCGGCGGCGCGGGCTCCGGTCGCGCTCGTCCGGGACGAAGCGCGCCGAGGCCACCGGTCCCTCGCGAGCGCGAGAGCCGCCGGCCGCGAGTCGCCGCGCCTCGCGGTGGCGAGGCGCTCACCGCGCTACGTGCGCGGCGGCCCGCCCTTCGCCTCGTTCGCGGCGGGGGCCGGCTTCGCGGCGGCCTCCTGCGCCCTGGCCTCACGCTGGGTGGCGTTCTTCGCGGCCTTGGCATCCGCCCTGGTCTTCTGGTCGGCGGCGGCCTGGGCCCTCGCCTCGGCCTGGGCCGGCGTGTCCACGTGCGGCGAGACGCTCTTGTTCGACAGATCCTTGAAGCTCATGGTTCACCTCGATGGTGCGCGGGTTTCGTTGCAGAGGGACTCGAAGCAGGCGGCGGACGGATCGTCCGTCACTTCGCCGCCGGGGTCCCCAGCATCGCCTCGACGCGCGCCTTGAGCGCCGTCCGCTGGATGTCCTCACCGCTCAACCGCTCCCCCTTCTCCTTCCCGCCCTGGAGGAAGACGAGCGTCGGGCTGACGGTGACGCCGAGCGTCGCCGCGAGCCGCGGGTTCGCCTCCCGCTTGACCTTCAGGAAGCGGACCTTCCCGGCGTAACGCTCCGCCACCGCCGCGAACCTGGGGGCGAGCGTCTCGCAGGCCTTGGACTCCTTGCCGCCGTGGAAGTCGAGCACCACCGGCAGCGCCGTCGCGACCACCTCGGTTTCGTAGTCCTTCTCGGCGATCTCCTTCACGTGCAGCGCCTCGGTCTCCTTGCCGTTCGGGTCCTCGGTCACGGGGAGCTTCACGTTGAAGCGATTTCCCTTTCCGCTGCTGAATCGGCTTCCCATTCGACGTCCTCTCGGCGCGGACGGGTCCAGGCCGGGCGCAGAGGCGCCCACGCTCGTCGCGCGTGCTGCGGTGATCCAGGAACGGCCGCGGATCGCGACCGCTTTCAGCTCGTCGCGAGCGGCGCTTCGACCGCCGCCGCCACCGCTCGCAGGTACGCCAGCCGGCCCGCCCACTCGAGCTCGAAGAAGCCGTGGTCCACGCCCCAGAGCGCCCACGGCATCTTCTCGCCGTCGTGCACCCACACGATCTTCCGATCGGGCGAGCGCAGGCGGCTTCGCTGCTTCGTGCACCAGGAACGGCGCGACAGCTCGCGCCAGCCGGGGATCGCGTTCATCAGCAGGGCTGCGATGAACGCGGTCATCTCCCTTTCGTAACACCTTTCGACGAGCGGCGCCGGGAACCGACCCATGATGCCGCCGGGCCGTGCCCGTCCGTTCCCTCCGCGCTAGGACTCATGCCCGCGATGCCCACCCCTCCCGAAGGCCTGACCCCCGGCCCCGATCGAAAGCTCCGCTGCGTGTGGGGCGCCTCCGCTCCGGAGTACCTGGCCTACCACGACGAGGAGTGGGGCCAGCCCACCGCGGACGACGTGCGCCTCTTCGAGAAGGTCTGCCTCGAGGGCTTCCAGGCCGGCCTCTCCTGGCTCACCATCCTGCGCAAGCGCGAGGCCTTCCGGCGCGGCTTCGCCGGGTTCGACCTCGAGGCGGTGGCGCGCTTCGGGGCGCGCGACGTGGCGCGGCTCCTCGCCGACGCCGGCATCGTGCGCCACCGCGGCAAGATCGAGTCCACCGTGAACAACGCCCGCCGCGCCTGCGCGCTCCGGGACGAGCTCGGCTCCCTCGCCGCCTACTTCTGGCGCTTCGAGCCCGCTCCCGCCTCGCGGCCGAAGCGGCTCGCCTGGGCGGACCTCCGCGCGATGACGACGACGCCCGAGTCCGTGGCGATGTCGAAGGACCTCCGGAAGCGGGGCTGGACCTTCGTCGGGCCGACCACCCTCTACGCCTTCATGCAGGCGGTCGGGATCGTGAACGATCACCTCGACGGCTGCGCCTTCCGCGCGCGGGCGGAGCGGGCGCGTCGCGCCTTCGAGCGGCCGCGCTGACGTCCCGTCACGGCGCGAGCGCCCCTCCCGGCGGCGCCCGCGCCGCGCCGAGCCTCAGCGGTTCGCGCCCATCGACCTCGCGAACTCCTCGCCCGCCCGCCGCATCTCCTCCGGCGTGAGGTCCTTCTGGTGCGTCGCGAACGACCACATGTAGCCGAACGGGTCGGCGACGCCCGCGCAGCGGTCGCCCCAGAACATGTCGGCGGGCGGCATCGTCGGCTTCCCGCCGGCGTCGACGGCGCGCTTGAACGCCGCGTCCGTGTCGGGCACGTAGAGCCACATCGTCACCGGCACCGGCGCGGCGGCGCTCGGCGCCCCGGTGCCCATGCCCGGCATCTCGTCGTTCAGGAAGAACATCGAGTCGCCGATGCGCAGCTCGGCGTGCCAGATGCTCTTCCCGTCCGGCGCCGGCATCCGCGCCACCTCCTGCGCCCCGAGCGCGCGCTTGTAGAACTCGATCGCCTGCGCCGCTCCCCGGATGACGAGGTTCGGCGTGAGCGTGTGCATCCCCTCCGGGATGGGTCTCACCGTGGCCATGGCGCTCCTCCTTGGTTCGAGTTGGTCGAGCTAACGAGCGCGCGCGGCGAGGTCGAGGTCTCGGCGGGTCGCAAGCGGCCGTTCGCGTCCTCCGCGCCCAGCCCGGTCACCTGCCGCGAGCGCGACATGTCCTCCTGCCACCGCTCCTCGAACGCGCGCGCGAACGCGCGGTCGTCCACCACCAGGGCGCCCTCCTCGAGCCACTCCATCGACATGAAGTCGAGGTTCATGGAGCCGACCAGGGAGAGCCGGTCGTCGACGAGCATGGTCTTCGCGTGCATCATCGCGGGGAGGTACTCGTAGACCGTCACCCCGCTCGCCTCGAGCCGCGGGTAATGGCGGCGCTGGATGAACGTCACGCTGCGATGATCCTGGTACGGCCCGGGCAGGAGCAGCCGCACGTCGATCCCCATCTCGCGCCGTGCGCACAGCGTGCCGAGCACCGCCGGCGGCGGGACGAAGTAGGCGTTCGCGATCCACACCCGCCGCTCCGCCGCCGCGAGCGCGATGTGCGTGACCCAGCGCGCGTGGGAGAGGCCGATGACGTCGGTGCTCGTCACGTACGCGGCGCGCGCCTCCCCCGCCGGCCTCGGCCGCTCGAGCTCGACCGCGGGGAGCATCCAGCCCCCCGTCTCGATCCAGTGGTTCGCGAACGCCACCTGCATCTGCTGCACGACGGGCCCCTCGATCTCCGCGTTCGAGTCTCGCCACACGGGCGAGCCGGGCGCGCCGCTGCTCCACTCGGGCGCGATGCCGAAACCCCCGGTGAAGCCCACCCGCCCGTCGACCACGACGAGCTTGCGGTGGTTCCGTCCCGTCAGGGAGAAGGGCCGCTTCTTGAGCGGCCTGAAGTAGCGCACCTCGCAGCCGGCCTCGCTCAGCCGGGGGCGAAGCTCCTCGTCGAAGCCGGTGCTCCCCATGGGGTCGACGAGGATCCGCATCCGCACGCCCTCGCGCGCCTTGCGGCACGCGAGGTCCGCCAGGCGATCTCCCGCGCCCCCCGGCTTCCAGATGTACACGTCCACGTGGACGCTGCGGCGCGCGTCGCCGATCGCCTCCTCCAGCGCGTCGAACACCTCGGCGTCGTCCCTCCACGCGACGCGGTTCCCGTCGACGAGCGACGTCGCGGTCGTCTGCGTCAGGGCGAGGCCGACCCCGTCCACCCCTCCGGGCAGGCCGAGCCCGAGCGAGCCCCAGGGGCCGTAGCGGGTCCGGCGGTCCCAGAAGCGACGCGCCAGCACGCCCAACCCCGTCCCGACCACGAGCCCCGCCGCGAGCGCGCGCTTCATGTCTGCAAGCTAGGCCGCGCCCGCAGCTCCCGATGCGCCCGGGTCGAGGCTCCGCCCCAGCCTACAAGGGGCTTCACTCCGAGCGCGCGCTTCTACCCCCGGACGTGCGCGGCAACCCCCATGACGCTGCGCGTCGTGACCCGCGTCCGCAGGACCTTCCCCGCTTGCCCGTGACCCGCCTGCTTGCACGGACGGAGATTACATGTCGCAATGTAGGAATATCACCGCACCTTTTTTGATTGATGCTCCGATGGCGCCAACCTCAATACCCTCCGTCCGGCTGGCCGAGCTCCTGGACATGTCCGTCGTCCAGCGACTCGCGGAGGCGAACTACAACGCCACGGGGATGCCCATCGGCATCATCGACGCCTTCGACGGCTCCGTCCTCGTCGGCTGCGGCTGGCAGGACATCTGCGTCCACTTCCACCGGGCGGATCCCCGCTCGCTCGAGCGCTGCCGGGAGAGCGACGACTACATCAAGGGCCACCTCGCGGAGGGCTCCTCCTGCGAGTACCTGTGCAAGAACGGGCTGCGGGACATCGGCGTCCCCATCGTCGTCGCGGGCGAGCACCTCGCGACGCTCTTCCTGGGCCAGTTCTTCTACGTGGAGGAGTCGGCGGACCGCGGCTTCTTCGTCCAGCAGGCGAAGCAGTTCGGGTACGACGAGGCGGCGTACCTCGCCGCGCTCGATCGCGTGCCGGTCTTCGACCACGCCGCCGTCGAGAACATCGTCGCCTATGACCGGGCGCTCGTGCGATTCATCGGCGAGCTCGCCGAGGGAGCGCTCCGCCAGCGGAAGGCGGAGGAGGCGCTGCGCGACGTGGACCGGCGCAAGGACGCCTTCCTGAGCGTGCTGTCGCACGAGCTGCGGAACCCCCTCGCCCCCATCCGCAACTCGATCTACATCCTCGAGCACGCCGACCCCGCCGGAGAGCAGGCGCGCCGGGCGCGGGCGGTCATCGAGCGGCAGACCGAGCACCTCACGAGGCTCGTGGACGACCTGCTCGACGTGACCCGCATCGCGAAGGGCAAGATCGAGCTGCGCTGCGCTCGGGTGGACGTCGTCGGGATCGCGCGCCGGACGGCCGAGGATCTTCGCTCCGTCCTCGCGGGCCGAGGCCTCGAGCTCGCGCTGGAGCTCCCCGCCGGACCGGTCCTCGTGAGCGGCGACGCGACGCGGCTCGGGCAGGTGCTCGGGAACCTCCTCCAGAACGCGGCCAAGTTCACGCCCCGCGGCGGCGCCGTCACCGTCTCGGTTCGCGCGAGCGCGGACGCGACGGAGCTCCGCGTCCGCGACACCGGCGTCGGCATCGCGCCGGACCAGCTCGAGCGGATCTTCGAGCCGTTCGTGCAGGCGGAGCGCTCGCTCGCGCGGACCGACGGCGGGCTCGGGCTCGGCCTCGCGCTCGTCAAGGGCATCACCGAGCTGCACGGTGGGACGGTCCGCGCCGAGAGCGCCGGGCCGGGACGAGGCGCCGAGCTCGTCGTCCGCCTCCCGCTCGCCGCGGAGGCCAGCGTGCCCGTCGCGGTGGCCGCCGGGATCACTCCGGTGCCCCACGGCCTCCGCGTCCTCGTGGTGGACGACAACCCGGACGCCGCGGACTCGCTCGCGGAGATCGTGCAGCTGTTCGGCCACACCACCGAGGTGGCCTACGACGGCCCGACCGCCCTCGCGAGGGCGCTGGCGAGCCCCCCGGACGTCGTGCTGTGCGACCTCGGGCTCCCCGGGATGAGCGGCTACGACGTCGCGCGCGCGCTCCGCGCCGCCGGCCCGGACGGCGTGCGGCTCATCGCCGTCAGCGGCTACGCGCAGCCGGACGACCTGCGGCGCGCCGCGGACGCCGGCTTCGACGGGCACGTGGCGAAGCCGCCCGACCCGGCGGTGATCGAGCGGCTCCTGGCGTGAGCCCGCCTGGCGAGGCCGGGGACTGGCGCGCGCCCTGCACGATGCCGCCCGTGTCCGATGCGTTGCCTGGATTCCGAGCCGATCCTCGATCTCCCCGAGGCACGCTGCACGTCCATCGGGCAGCCGCGCCCGGAACACGGGCTCCGCGCCGGCGCGGGACGGGTCGCGACGGCGCGCGTGGGCGGCGCGAGCGCCATCGTCGCGTGCATGGCGTCGAGCCCTCTCCAGCTCCTCTCGCCCTCTCCGCGGGGGCGCTGCGCCTGGATCATCTCCGCGAGCCATGGCGGCGGGCTCCTCGCGGGAGACGAGGTGTCGCTCGAGGTCGAGGTCGGAGGGGACTCTACCGCGCTCCTCTCCACGCAGGCGGGAACCAAGATCTACCGCTCGCGCGGGGCGATCGCGACGCAGCGGCTCGGGGCGCGCGTCGGCCCGGGCGCCGTCCTCGCGGTCCTGCCGCAGCCGGTGAGCTGCTTCGCGAGCGCGCGGTACCGCCAGGAGCAACGGCTCGAGCTCGCGCCCGGCGCGAGCCTTCTCTGGCTCGACGCCCTGGTCGCGGGCCGCGTCGCTCGCGGCGAGCGCTGGGCCTTCGACGAGTACCGCTCGCGCGTCGAGGTCGTGATGGGCGGCCGGACGATCCTGGCGGATGGGCTCCGCCTCGTGCCCGGCGAAGGTCCTCCCCTCGGCGAGCGGCTCTCCGGCGTCGACTTCCTCGCGACCGTGGTCGCGCTCGGACCGGCGAGCGCGCGCCACGCCCGCGCGCTCCAGGAGCGGCTCGCGTCGTCGCCGGCCACCCCGGACTCGCCCGTCCTCGCGGCGGCGAGCCCGCTCGGCGACGGCGTCCTCGTGCGCATCGCGAGCCGGAGCATCGAGGACGGGCTCGCGTTCGTGCGCGAGCGCCTCGCATTCGTCGCGGCCGTCACCGGCGTGGATCCGTTTACGCACATTCCGTGAACCCGGAGGCACGATGCACCTGACCCCACGAGAGATCGACAAGCTCACGCTCCACCAGGCCGGCGTCCTCGCGCAGAAACGGCTCGCGCGAGGCCTGCGCCTCAACCACCCCGAGGCGGTCGCGCTCGTCGCCACCCAGCTCCTCGAGCTCGCGCGCGACGGGCGGCGCGTCGCCGAGCTGATGGCGCTCGGCCGGCGGATGCTCGGGCGGCGGCAGGTGCTGCCGGGCGTGCCCGAGCTCGTCGCGGAGGTGCAGGTGGAGGGGACGTTCCCCGACGGCACGAAGCTCGTCACGGTCCACCACCCCATCGCGGCGGAGGACGGCGACCTCGCGCTGGCGCTCTACGGATCCTTCCTCCCGGTCCCGCCCCTGTCGGCCTTCGCGGAGGAAGCTCCCGGCGGACCGGAGGAGGCGAGCCCGGGGGAGGTGCTGCCGGCGCCCGGCGAGGTGGTGCTGAACGAGGGACGCGAGGCGATCCAGCTCGCCGTGACGAACCTCGCCGACCGCCCGGTGCAGGTGGGGAGCCACTACCACTTCGCCGAGGTGAACCCGCTCCTGCGCTTCGACCGGGCGCGCGCGTACGGCCGCCGGCTCGACGTGCCCGCCGGGATGGCGGTCCGCTTCGAGCCCGGCGAGACGCGCACGGTCGCGCTCGTGGAGATCGGCGGGCGCCGCGTGGTCCGCGGCGGCAACGCCCTCGCGCCGGGGCCGGTCACGGAGGAGGGCCGGGAGCGCGTCGTGGCGGAGGCCCGCCGGCGCGGCTTCGCCCACGCGGAGGAGCGCTGAGATGACGCGGCGAATGGATCGGCGACAGTACGCCCAGGTGTACGGCCCGACGACCGGCGATCGCGTCCGCCTGGGCGACACGTCGCTCGTGCTGGAGGTCGAGCGGGACCTCACGGTGTACGGCGACGAGTGCGTGTTCGGCGGCGGCAAGGTCCTGCGCGACGGCATGGGCCAGGCGGCCGGCGCACCGCCGGACGAGGTGCTCGACCTCGTGGTGACGAACGCGCTCGTGCTCGACCACGGCGGCGTCTTCAAGGCCGACGTGGGCGTCCGGGGCGGCCGGATCTGCGCCATCGGCAAGGCGGGCAACCCCGACGCGATGGCGGGGGTGACGCCGGGGATGACCATCGGCCCGGGCACCGAGTGCATCGCCGGCGAGGGGCTCATCCTCACCGCCGGCGGCATCGACACGCACATCCACTTCGTCTCGCCGCAGCAGGCGTACGAGGCGATCGCGAGCGGCGTCACGACCCTGCTCGGCGGCGGCACCGGTCCGGCGACGGGAACGAACGCCACGACGTGCACGCCGGGCGCCCGCCACGTCGGCCTCATGCTCCAGGCCACGGACGCGCTCCCCGTCAACATCGGGCTCCTCGGCAAGGGCAACGCCGCGTCGCCCGAGGGGCTGGCGGAGCAGATCCGCGCCGGGGCCGTGGGCCTGAAGCTGCACGAGGACTGGGGGACCACCCCGGCCGCCATCGACGCCTGTCTGCGCGTCGCCGACGCGCTCGACGTGCAGGTCGCCATCCACACCGACACCCTCAACGAGTCCGGCTGCGCCGAGCACTCGATCGCGGCGTTCGCGGGCCGCACGATCCACACCTTCCACACCGAGGGCGCGGGCGGCGGCCACGCCCCGGACATCATCCGCGTCTGCGGCGAGCCGAACGTCCTCCCCTCCTCCACGAACCCGACCCGGCCGTACACGGTGAACACCGTCGACGAGCACCTCGACATGCTCATGGTCTGCCACCACCTCGACCCCACGCTCCCCGAGGATCTCGCGTTCGCGGAGAGCCGGATCCGGGGCGAGACGATCGCGGCCGAGGACGTCCTGCACGACCTCGGGGCGATCTCGATGATGAGCTCGGACTCGCAGGCGATGGGCCGGGTGGGCGAGGTCGTCACCCGCACCTGGCAGACCGCCGACAAGCTGCGCCGGCAGCGCGGCCGGCTGGCGGAGGAACGCGGCGACAACGACAACCTCCGCATCCGCCGCTACGTCGCGAAGTACACCATCAACCCCGCCATCGCGCACGGCCTCGCGGAAGAGGTCGGCTCGGTCGAGCCAGGGAAGCTCGCGGACCTTGTCCTGTGGCGGCCCGCGTTCTTCGGCGCGAAGCCCGAGCTGGTGCTCAAGGGAGGGCTCATCGCCTGGGCCCAGATGGGCGACCCGAACGCCTCGATCCCGACGCCGCAGCCGGTCCTCGCGCGCCCGATGTTCGGCGCGCTGGGGCGCGCGCTCGGGGCGACGAGCGTGGCGTTCGTGTCGCGGGCGGCGCTTCAGGCGGGCGAGGTGCAAGGCCTCGGGCTCGCGAAGCGGCTCGTCGCCGTGCACGGCTGCCGCGCCCTCGGCAAGAAGGACATGAAGCTCAACGACGCGCTGCCGCGGATGGAGGTAGATCCGGAGACGTACGAGGTGCGCGCGGACGGCGTGCTCCTCCGCTGCGAGCCTGCCGCCCGCCTCCCGCTCGCCCAGCGCTACTTCCTCTTCTGATGACCCCCTGGCTCTCCTGGCAGCTCGCCGACTCGGCGTTCCCCACCGGCGGCTTCGCCCACTCCGGCGGGCTCGAGGCGGCCGTGCAGCTCGGGCGTTGCGCCGGCGTCGCGGGGCTCGACGCCTTCGTGGTCGAGTCGCTCTGGCAGGCGGGCTCGCTCGCGGTCCCCTTCGTCGTCGCGGCGCTGCGCGCGCCGGAGCGGCTCGCCGAGCTCGACGCCCGCTGCGACGCCGCCATCCCCGGGCACGTCGCCAACCGCGCGAGCCGCGCGCAGGGGCGTGCGCTGCTCCGGGCCGCGGTCTCCCTCGGGCCCGCCGCGCGGGAGCTCGAGGAGGAGGTGCGGCACGCCGGCCTCGCGGGGCACCTCGCCCCGGTGTCGGGGGTGGTCCTCGGCCGCCTCGGCGCGTCCGAGGAGGAGGCCGCGCGGCTGCACCTGTTCCTCGCGGCGCGGGGGATCGTCTCCGCCGGCGTGCGGCTCGGCCTCTGCGGTCCGCTCGAGGCCCAGGCCGCCCTCGTCCGCGCCGGCGCGGTCGCGGACGCGGTCCTCGCCGCGACGGCCGGTCGGCCACCCGAGGAGGCCGCGGCGGCCTCGCCGCTCCTCGAGCTCCTGCAGTCCCACCAGGACCGCCTCTACTCGAGGCTCTTCCAGAGCTGACCATGAACGCGCTCTCGCTCCACTCCGGTCACGATCACGCCCCCGGGCCCGGCTCGTTCCGGGACCGCGGCGCCCCTCACGCGCGCGGCGACCTCCGGCGGCGCGCCTTCACGGTCGGAGTGGGAGGTCCGGTCGGGAGCGGGAAGACCGCGCTCGTCCTCGCGCTCTGCCGCGCGCTGCGCCACTCACGCTCCCTCGCGGTCGTGACGAACGACATCTTCACCCGCGAGGACGCCGAGTTCCTGGTCCGGAACCAGGCGCTGCCCGCCGAGCGCATCCGCGCCGTCGAGACCGGAGGGTGCCCGCACGCGGCCATCCGCGAGGACGTGACCGCGAACCTGCTCGCGCTCGAGGAGCTCACCCTGGCGCACGACCCCGAGATCCTGTTCTGCGAGTCGGGGGGCGACAACCTCGCCGCGCACTTCAGCCGCGAGCTCGCCGACTACACCATCTACGTCATCGACGTCGCGGGCGGGGACAAGGTGCCGCGCAAGGGCGGCCCCGGCATCACGCAGGCCGATCTCCTCGTGGTGAACAAGACGGATCTCGCTGAGGCGGTCGGCGCCGACCTCGGCCTCATGGCCCGCGACGCCGCGCGGATGCGCGGCGACGGCCCGGTGGTCTTCGCGCAGGTCACCCGGGGCGTGGGCGTCGCGGAGATCGCCGAGCACGTCCTCCATGCACACCGGCACGCGATCGGCGGATGATCTCGCCGGGGAGCGCGCCGGCTGCGCCCCGCCCCTGCTCGCCAGCACGTGATCCTTCCCCGCTCGCGCGTCAGTACACCCCCGCCTCCCGGTACAGCGTCCGGAACTGAACGGCGCCCGAGGCCTCGAAGTCCCCCAGCAGCTTCAGGAAGACCATGCCGGTGGTGAGCGCGTCGTAGAAGGCGTGGTGCGCCGGGTAGCGCGGCAGCCCCATCTCGATGACGATGTCCTCGAGGGCGGCGTCGGTCGAGGCCTGGCTCGCAGGCGACGTCCGCCGGCGCCACCAGCCGTACAGGAGGCGCGTGTCGAGCGCGGGGTTCTTGATCGACCGCTCCTTCCGCGACGCGAGCGCCGCGTTCAGGAAGCCGAGATCGACCGCCGTGAAGTGGCCGATCACGACGCTGTCGCCGATGAAGGCGAGCAGGCGGTCGAGCGCGTCGAGGAGCGGCATGCCGCGGCTGACCTCGTCCGGGCCGAGGCCGTGGATGAGGATGACCTCCTTCGGCGAGACCGCCTCGGTCGGCTTGAACACCTGGTAGAAGCGCTCGCTCATCACGATCCGGCCGTTGCGGATCCGCACCGCGCCGATGGAGAGGATCTCGTCCCTGGCGGGGTCGAGCCCGGTCATCTCGCAGTCGAGCACCGTGAACGTCATCGTCCGGATCGGCTGCGTCCACTCCTCCGCGCCGAGCGTCTTGCGCCGCGCGTAGCGGACCTCCGCGGCCGCGCCGGTGGCCTTGCGCCGGACGAGCCGGAGGAGCGCCGCGATCCCGGTGGTTCGGCTCATTGCGCTCCCTTTCACGCCTGGCGCAGGAACTTCCTGCGCGCGCTCGCCTGGGCACGTCCGATGAGCCCGAAGGTCTCCTCGAGGAACCGCTGCTCGAGGGTGGAGATCTCGTGCGTGCTGATGAGGTTGTCGGCCGGCACGCCCCCGGTGCCGAGCGCCGCCACCTGCCGGGCGAGCCGCAGCTGCATGAGGAACGAGTACGCGTGCTTCATGTCGAGGCAGACCCGCGCGTCCACCTCGCCCTGCTGCGAGAGCTTCCGCAGCCGCTCGAGCGTGCTCGTCGCGCCGATGCCGTTCCAGAGGCCCTGCAGCCGCGTCAGCTCGCAGATGCGCGCGATGGGCTGCTTGATGTCGAACACGTCCTCCCGGCTCCCGCGCGTCTCCACCGAGATCCGCCCGAAGAGGCCGACGGGCAGCTCCTTGTCCACCACCGCCTGCGCGAGGAGGTTGAAGAACATCCCGGGCCTTGGCGCGAGCAGCTGGGTCACGTGGCCGCGGAGCTCCTCGGCGAGCGCGAGGTCTCCGTGCACCTCCCGGAAGTCGAAGAAGATGCTGGAGTTGAGCACCGCCTCCGGCTCCGGGACCCTCACCCACTTGCGGAAGTACTCCTTCCAGACGGACAGCGGCTGGCACCACTCCCGGTTGCTCGCCATCACCTCCCCGTCGCAGTACTCGACCCCGACCTCCTTCAGCCAGGTGCAGACGCGCTCGCCGAGCCGCGGGAAGTACTCCTCCGCCTCGCGCCCGGGGACGTCGGCGAACACCAGGGCGTTGTCCTGGTCGGTCACGAGGGTCTGCTCTCGCCGCCCCTCGCTGCCGAGGGCGAGGAACACGAACGGCGCGGGGGGCGGGCCCATCTCGGCGAGCGCCAGGTCGAGCACGCGCCTCACCGTGGCGTCGGACACGGCGCTGATGAGCCAGGTGAGGCTGTCCACCCGCGCCCCCTCGAGCATGAGCGCGCGGACCAGCCGGGGCAGGCGCGCCCGCTTCTCGGCGAGGTCCTTGCGGAGCCGGGTCTGCGCGATGTCCCGCAGGTACTCGAGCGGAGAGCTCCCGTGCGCGACGAGCAGATCGTCGTCCGCGAGCAGCCCGACGATCTCCCCACCCTCTCCGGCGACCGGCAGCGAGCGAACGCCGGAGCGCACCATCACCTCCATCGCCGCGGCGAGCGGCAACCCGGCCGCCATCGCCTCGCCGGCGGGGGTCATGACCTCCGAGACGGGCCGCGCCGCGTCGAGGCCGCTCGCCAGCGCCCGCGTGACGAGGTCCCGCTCGCTCACGAGCCCCACGAGCGCGCCGCCCGCGTCGCGCACGAGCAGCGTGTGGCAGCGCCGCACGGCCATCCGCTGCGCGACCTCCCGCACCGACTCCTCTCGCGAGCACCAGGCCACCTCCCGATCGCAGATCTCCCCGACCGTGCGGCTGAAGCCGACGGAGTCCGGATCGGGCGAGGTGAGGAGCCACTTCTGGCGCAGCCGCGCCCCCACGCGCTCGAGCATGCGGGGCCCGAGGCTCTCGGCGAAGAAGTCGTGGAACTCGCGGTGCCTCGCGCACGCCTCGAGGAACAGCGCCCCCGGCACCGCGTAGAGGAACGTGTCCTCCACCGCACGCACCGTGAACAGGGCGATCCCGCCGTTCGTCAGGACGCACGCCCCGCCGTAGGTCTGGCCGAGGCCGGCGGCGCGCCCCTGGGAGCCGGGCGCGGCCGCGTCGTCGAGGAGCTCGAGCGAGCCCTTCATGACGACGTAGACGTCGGTCACCGCCGACTGCCCCTGGGCGAAGAGCGTGCTCCCCCTCGGGTGGTACTCGATGGAGAGCGCGTCGCTGATGCGCTCGAGGTCGGCGTCCGGGAGGAAGTCGAACGGCGTGACCGAGCGCAAGAACTGGAACGCCGGGCTTCCCGTCACGAAGTGGAGGAGGCGATCGAGCATCGGCGGTCCCCGGCGCCCGTGAACGAATCGGCTCCCCGATTCCTTCGAGCTCTGCCTGCCCCCGTCCTTCGTGGCGTGCGTGGCCTGCGACGATCTGTCGAGCGCCCGCGATTATCCCAGCCCACGACGCGCCTCCACAACCCCTCGTTGATCCGCCTTCGCGGGTCGGCCAGAATCCCGCCACCGCCGGTCCCGGAGCGCTCTTGACCCTGAAGCTCAAGCTGCAGCTGGCCATCTCCGTCGCGGTGCTGGTCACCGCGGGTGTCCTCGCGGGCTACGCCGTCGGGAGCATCCGCTCGCGGGCCGCGGAGGACATCGCGCGCATCCGGGCCGAGAAGACCGCGCAGGTGAAGCAGGACCTCACCGACAAGGTGAACACCGTCTACGCGCTCATCGACGCGCAGTACCGGGAGGCCGCGGACGAGCGCTACCTCGAGCAGAAGTACGGGCAGCGGCTCGAGGCGATCCTCGACGTCGCGGGCGCGACCCTCCGCGAGCACCTCGCGCGGGCGCGCCGGGGCGAGGTGTCGGTCGCGCGCGCGCAGGCGGACGCGCTCGAGACGCTCCGCGCGATGCGGTTCGACGGCGGCAAGGGGTACCTGTGGATCAACACCGTCGGCCGGCCCTACCCGACGATGCTCATGCACCCGCTCGTCCCGAGGCTCGAGGGGACGGTCCTCGACGCGCCCGAGTTCGACTGCGCGGGCGACGACGACCGTAACCTGTTCCAGCTCGCCGTCGAGCTCACCGCCGCGCGCGGGGCGGGCTTCATCCGGTACAGCTGGCCCGAGCCGGACGGGAACGCGCTCCTGCCGCGCATGCCCAAGTTCTCCTACGTCCGCCTGTTCAAGGAGTGGGGCTGGGTGGTGGGGACCGGCATCTACGTGGACGAGGCGGTGCGGGAGAAGCTCGCCGAGATCACCTCGGGCATCCGCAAGATCCGCTACGGCTCGGAGTACTTCTGGATCAGCACCGCCGAGACGCCGGTCCCGCGCATGGTGATGCATCCGATCCGGCCCGAGCTCGACGGCCGGACGATGGACGCGAAGGAGTTCGAGCTCGCGGTGAACGGCCGCGCCCAGAACCTGTTCTCGGCGTTCCGGGACATCTCCTGGAGGACCGGCGAGGGCTTCGTGGAGTACTCCTGGCCGAAGCCGACGGCGGAGGGGACCCCGGGCGCCGCGGCGCCGAAGCTCTCGTTCGTGAAGCGCTACCGGCCGCTCGACTGGATCATCGGCACGGGCCGGTACGTGGACGACATCGAGGTCGCCATCGCCGAGAAGACCGCGGCCGCCGAGGCGCAGGTCGGCGCCCTCGTCCGGCGCATCATGCTGGCGTCGCTCGTGGTGGTGATCCTGGCGGTGGCCGGGGTGAGCTTCCTCGCCGCCACCCTCACGCGGCCCCTCGCCACGCTGGTCGGCCTGTCCCGGGACATCGCGGACGACGAGAAGCACCTGTCGCGCCGCATCGGCCTGCGCTCGAAGGACGAGATCGGGCAGCTCGCCACCGAGTTCGATCACATGGCCGAGCGGGTCGAGGCGAGCTTCCGCAACGTCCGCGAGCAGCGCGAGCTGCTCCAGAGCGTCCTCTCGAACGTCCCGCACTCCATCTACTGGAAGGACCGGCGCTCCGTTTACCTCGGGTGCAACGACCGCTTCGCGCAGCGGTTCGGCCTCCCCTCCGCCGAGGCGATCGTCGGGAAGACCGACGCGCAGCTCGGCTGGAGCGACGAGCAGCGCGCGCGCCTCCTGGAGCGGGACCGGGGCGTCATGGACGCCGGAGCGCCGCTGCTCGACGCGCGCGAGACCCTGCGCGACGCGTCGGGCCGGGACATCGACTGCCTGGCGAGCCGGGTGCCGCTGCGCGACCAGGCTGGGAACCTCATCGGCGTGCTCGGCGTGTTCGTCGCGCTCCCGCCGGAGGCGCCCGCGCGCTGAGCGCCCCCGCGCGCTCAGCGGGCGCTCACCCGCCGGCGAGCCGGTAGAACGCCCCGAGGATCGCGCCGAACACCGCGTGCGCCGCGAGCGCGCCGAGCGGCGTCCGGACCCCGTAGTTGAGCGCGAGGAAGCCGGGCGGCTCGAGCTGCCGCGTCACCGTGGGGCCGTGCGTCTCGCTCGCCATCCTGGGGTGCAGGCCGGGCAGGATCCGCATGCCGGCGGTGAGGACGAAGGCGGCGTGCACGACGCCGATGGCCGCGCCGAGCCACCAGGTGGCCCGGCCCCAGGCCTCGAAGGCGGCCACGTACAGGAGCGAGAAGAGCCAGCCGTTCACGAGGTGGACGGCGAACCCGAGGAGCTTCGCGCGATCGCGGCTCGGGGTGAACATGGTGCCGAGCATGTAGGGGAGGTTCATGCGCGTGAGGCGCAGCCCCTGGGTGCCCGCCAGGATCGTCGTGAGCACGATCGTCGCGACGAAGCCCCACAACAGCCAGCTCCCGACGCTCATGCGTCCGCCTCCTCGAGCGCCGCGCGCGGCGGGACCGCGTGCGTGAGCGGCGCCTCGCCCCGGAGCCGCTGCTCGAGCGAGAGCGCCGCGTTGATGAGCCCCACGTGCGTGAACGCCTGGGGGAAGTTGCCGAGCGCCTCGCCCGTCCCGGGGTCGAGCTCCTCCGCGAAGAGCCCCACGTCGTTCGAGAGCCGGCAGAGCCCCTCGAAGGTCTCGCGCGCCTCCGCTGCGCTGCCCGCGCCGAGCGCCAGCACCTCGGCGCCCCAGAAGCTGCAGATCCCGAACGCGCCCTCGCCGGGAGAGTCGCCGCTCCGGTAGCGGTAGAGGAGGCCGTCGCGCGCGCCGAGCCGCTCGCGGATCCGCGCGAACGTCGCGCGCATGCGCGCCGAGCGCGCGTCCTCGAACCCGTACCAGGCGAGGAGCAGCAGCGCCGCGTCGAGCTCCTCCCCGCCGAGCCGTGCGGTGTAGCTCCCGAGCCGCGCGTTCCAGGCGTGCTCCTCCACGTCGCGCCTGATGGCGGCGCGGTTCCGCTCGAACAGCTCGACCGGCGCGCTGCAGAGGTGCCCCTTCGCGTGCAGCTCGAGGAGCCGGTCGAGCGCGGTCCAGCACAGCACGCGCGAGTGGGTGTTGTGCCCCTTCCCGGAGCGCGGCTCCCAGATCCCCTCGTCGGCGCCCTGCCAGCTCCGGCACACCTCGTCCCCGAGCGCGCAGAGCATCCGCTGCGTCTCCCGGTCGAGCGTCCCGCCGCTCCGGACGAAGTGGGTCACCGCGTCGATCACCTCGCCGTAGACGTCGAGCTGGAGCTGATCCGCGGCGCCGTTCCCGACCCGCACCGGTCGCGACCCGCGGTGGCCCGCGAGGTGCTCGAGCGTGCGCTCGCGCGGTGGCGCGTTGCCGTGCACGTCGTAGAGGACCCGCAGCTCGGGCTGGGTGAGCCGCGTCGAGTGGAGGAGCCAGCTCACGAAGGCGTCGGCCTCGTCGCGGAAGCCGAGCCCGAAGAGCGCGCGCACGGTGAGCGCCGCGTCGCGCAGCCAGCAGAAGCGGTAGTCCCAGTTGAGATCGCCGCCCACGCGCTCGGGGAGCGACGTCGTCGCCGCCGCGACGACCGCGCCCGAGGGCGCGTACACGAGGAGCTTCAGCGCGAGCGCGCTGCGCACCACCGCGTCGCGGCCGGGCCCGTCGTAGCGGAGCTGCCCGACCCAGGCGCGCCACCAGCGAACGGTGCGCGCGAGCGCCTCGCGCGTGGGCGCTCCGAGCGGCGGCAGGATCGCGGGCCACTCGTCGGCGTAGGAGAGCGACAGGTGCCGCGTCTCGCCGGCCTGCAGGACCGCTCTCCCGGTCGCACGCCCGGCGGGCTCGATCGCGAGCGGGAGATCCGCGCGGAGCGTGAGGAGGCCCGCCCGTGTCTCGGCCCGGAGGCCGAGCCCGCCGGCGTCGCGCAGCCGCGGCCGCACGCGGCCGTAGTCGGGCCGTGGCTCGAAGACGGTCTCGAGCTCCACCGAGCCGCGCTCGCACGTGGCCATCCGCACGAGCTCGTGGTCCGGGAGGAGCAGCCGCCGCTGCTCCTTCTGCGAGGCGACCGGCATGAAGTCCGTCACCGCCAGCGCGCCCGTCGCCGTGATGAACCGCGTCACGAGGACGTTCGTCTCCGGGAGGTAGTGGCGCTCCGAGCGGAACGGCGTGGCCGGGGCGAGCGTCCAGCGCCCGGCGCCGTCGTCGACGAGCGCGGCGAAGATCGAAGGGCTGTCGAATCGCGGCCAGCACAGCCAGTCGACCGTGCCGCCGCGCGACACGAGCGCGGCCGCCCGGCCGTTCCCCACGACCGCGTGATCGCCGATCCGCTCCACCGCCTCGCCCTCCTCCGGAGAGACGCACGGCGCCGGGGTCGGGTGACGCGCGAGCGAGCCCGGTCCAGGCGAGCTTGAGCACGCGGCCCCGGACCGGCACGCCGTCGGCTGCGCAGCACGGCGTCGCGCCCCCCTTTGAGCCCTAGTCCGTCTCGCTCTCCCAGGCCGCCGAGTCCGCGAGCATGAGCTCGAGCCAGGCCTCGAGCCCCGGGGCCGGCGTCGTGACGACGGTCGGATCCTCGAGCGTGGGGTGCGCGTCTCCCGTGGTGAAGAAGTACTTCGCGTTCGAGGTCGCCGGATCCATGACGCTCGTGCCGAGCAGGCGGAGCTCCGCCTCGAAGCGGTCCGCGGGCATCGGCGTGAACGCCGGGCTCGGCAGGAGCGTGAACGTCCCGAAGAAGCCCCGGATGGTGAGGTCCTGGAGGTGCGAGAGGAGCGCGATGCGGTCCCCCGGGTAGCGCTCGGCGAGCTCGCGCAGGCCCTGCGACAGGTCCGTCCGGCACCCCGGGCAGAAGCCGTCGAGCGACGCGCCCATGCCCCAGCGCGCGTACCAGGTGTCGCGCGTGCTCGCGGGGATCGCGGCGCCGGCGAGGGGCGGGCCGGAGTCGTCCACGAGATAACCCTTGGCGTGCGGCCAGTAGCGTCGAGCGGCGGAGTAGCTCGACAGCGAGCCGAAGCCGCCCGCCGAGGAGCCGGACACGACGAGCTTCGCGGGGCTCGGGAACGTGGCCCCGAGCCGCTTCAGGAACGCGAGCACGTTCGCGTGCCCGACGTGGTGCCACGTGACCGAGGGCCGGCCTTGGATGGGTGAGGCGTATGTCGCGACCGCGTCGCCGCTGTGAACGTCGCCCGTGCAGTACGGCACGAACACGATCGTCGCGTCGCGCAGGGCGGCCGGGAGGTTCTCCCGTCTCACCCACGAGCGCGGGTACTTCGCGTAGATGTCGCGCGCGAACTCGTCCGGCCCGAACGGACCGCTGCTCGCGGTCTTGGGCACGAGCTCCGGCGCACCCCCGCAGGTGAAGAAGTCCCAGCACGCGCCGCCGCCCTGGAGGAACACGACGAGGTCGGTGCTCGCCGGCGAGCCCCAGCTCAGCGCGAGTCCGGTCGTGCTCGTCCCGAACTGGTACTCCCCCGACGGCTGCAGCGCCGCGTCGGTGCAGAACGCGTCCTCGAACGGGATCCAGGTCCACCCCGCGGCCCCCGCGATCGCAGCGCCCTCGGTGCGCGAGATCGGCGCGCCCAGCGGCGGCGGCGTGGCGTCGCCGCCCGGAGCCGGGTCGTTTCCGCCTCCGCAGGCAGCCGCGGTGAGGAGCGCGACGGCGAGGAGGCGGCGCACGGCGTCCGGGATCCGCATGCGCTGCATCGTACCTCCGCGCTCGGGAGCGAGCAGCGCTCGCGTGCGCGGCGAAGGCGCGAGCGGCCCCCGAGCGCGCTATCTTCCGCGGCCGTGGAGCCCTTCACCGTCGCGCTGACCCCGTCAGGTCATCTCGTCCTGCGCCCGGGCGAGCCGGTGGACGCCCTGGGCGAGGCCGTCGCCCGCCGCATCCGGGCCGCGCTCGAGCGGGGCCACGGCCCCGGCCTCCTCCACCTCGGCGCCCGCGAGGCGCGCACCGCGCTGCCGCCGGCGCTCGCGTTCTGGCGCGACTTCGCGCGCGCGTTCGTCGCCGCGCTCTGCGCCGTCCCGGACCTCGAGGAGCGGCGGGAGGACGCCGATCCGGAGCCGAGCCCGGGCGAGCTCGAGCAGCTCGCCGCGTCCGCGCCTCCGCTGCTCGGGGGCGAGTACCTCTCCCCCGCCGTGCTGCGCTCGCTCTGGGCGGACACGCTCGCCGCCTGGCGCGAGGAGATCGCCCGCGCGGCGGGGACGGTGCAGGCCTGGCTCGCGGAGCGTGACCCGGCCTGGAGCGTCGTCGGCCGCGTGCACCTGCACCTCGCCGAGAACCGCCAGGACCCCGAGCGTCCCTTCGCGTTCCTCGCGACGTACACGACCGGCCTCGCCCCGAGCGGCAGGCCCCGTCACCGCCGCCTCGGCGACGCCGTCCGCGAGGCGTCCTCCGCCGCCGACCGGCGCCGTCTCCTCGCGCTGCTCCAGCCCGTCCACCGCGCGTCCGAGCGGAGCCCTCTCGTGAAGGCCCTCGCCGACTCCGGCGCGCTCTTCCAGCCCCTCGCCTGGACCCCCGCCGAGGCGCACCTCTTCCTGCGCGAGGTGCCCGCCCTGGAGGAGAGCGGCGTCCTCGTGCGCGTCCCCGCGTGGTGGAGCGGACGGCACGCGCCGCGGCCTCGCGTGACGATGCGCGTCGGCGAGACGAAGCCCGCAGCGCTGGGGCTCGACGCCCTCCTCGACTTCGACGTCCGCCTGACGCTCGGCGAGGCCGAGCTCACGGAGGCGGAGCTGCGCGCGCTGCGGGCCGCCGGCAGCGGGCTCGTCCTGTTCAAGGGGCGCTGGGTCGAGGTCGATCGCGAGCAGCTCGACCTGGTCCTCCAGCGCTTCCAGGACGCGCAGCGGACCGCGGCCGAGGGCGTCTCCTTCGTGGAGGCGATGCGCCTCGTGGCCGGCGCCGAGCTCGGCGCGGAGGTGGTCCTCCTCGACCCGAACCGGCAGTGGACGGGGGTCCGCGCGGGCGCGTGGCTCGAGGAGACGCTCGCGTCGCTCCGGGGCGCCCGCGGCGCCGAGGAGGCCGACCCCGGCGCCGCGCTCCACGCCACGCTCCGCCCCTACCAGCGCGAGGGCGTCCGCTGGCTCTGGACGCTCGCGCGGCTCGGCCTCGGCGGTTGCCTCGCCGACGACATGGGGCTCGGCAAGACCGTCCAGATCCTGGCGCTGCTCCTGCTCCTGAAGCGGCGCCGCCTCCTCGAAGGGCCCCACCTCCTCGTCGTGCCCGCGTCGCTGCTCGCGAACTGGAAGGCGGAGGCCGAGCGGTTCGCCCCGTCGCTCCGGGTGCTCGTCGCGCACCCCTCCGCCACGCCGCGCGAGACGCTCGCCGCCCTCGACGCCGACGCCCTCGCCGCGCACGACCTCGTGGTCGTGACGTACGGCGCGGTCGCCCGTCTGCCGTGGGCGACGCAGGCCGACTTCGGCCTCGCGGTGCTCGACGAGGCGCAGGCGGTGAAGAACCCGGCGGCGCGGCAGTCGCGCGCCGTGAAGGCGATCCGCGCGCGCGTCCGCTTCGCCCTGACCGGCACGCCCGTCGAGAACCGCCCGGGCGACCTGTGGTCCATCTTCGACTTCGTGAACCCGGGGCTCCTCGGCTCGGCGAAGGAGTTCGCGGCGTTCCTGAAGCGCACCGCGTCGGCCGCTGCCGCGCCCCCGCCTCCGGCGCCGGCCCTGGACGGCGCCGCGCAGCCCTCGCCGTACGCCGCGGTCAGGGCCCTCGTCCGCCCGTACCTCCTGCGCCGCCTCAAGACGGACCGCGCGGTCATCGCCGACCTGCCCGCCAAGACGGAGGTGAAGGCCTTCTGCGCCCTCTCGCGGGCGCAGGCCGCGCTCTACGCCGAGTCGGTCGAGGCGCTCGCGCGCGAGCTCGCGGCCGTGTCCTCCGGCGACAGGGCGCGCCGGCGCGGCGTCGTCCTCGCGTACCTCCTCAGGCTGAAGCAGATCTGCAATCACCCCTCGCAGTGGCTCGGGGACGGCGAGTACGCCCCCGCAGCGAGCGGGAAGTTCGCTCGGCTCGCCGAGATCGCGGAGACCGTCGCCTCTCGCCAGGAGAAGGCGCTCGTCTTCACGCAGTTCCGCGAGATGACCGCTCCGCTCGCGCGCTTCCTCGCGAGCGCCTTCGGGCGCCCCGGGCTCGTGCTGCACGGGCAGACGCCCGTGAAGGACCGCGCGGCGCTCGTGCGGCGGTTCCAGGAGGACGAGACCGTCTCGTTCTTCGTCCTCTCGCTCAAGGCCGGCGGCACGGGCCTGAACCTCACGGCGGCCTCGCACGTCGTCCACTTCGACAGGTGGTGGAACCCCGCCGTCGAGACCCAGGCCACCGACCGCGCGTTCCGCATCGGCCAGAGGAAGGCCGTGCTCGTGCACAAGCTCGTCTGCCGGGGCACGATCGAGGAGCGCATCGACGCGATGCTCGAGGACAAGCGGAGGCTCTCGCAGGAGCTCCTCGAGGGGACGGACGAGATCCGCCTGACGGAGCTCGACGACCGGGAGCTCCTCCGCCTCGTGTCGCTCGATCTGCGCAGCGCGGAGTTCTGATCATGAGGGGGCTGCCCCGGGCTGCGCTCCTGCCCCGGCGGGCTCGCCTCGCGCGCCGGTCGCCGCTTAAGATCGCACGGTGGCGTTCGAGGACGGCGACCGGTTCCCCGAGTACGTGACGGCGGCCGAGCGCCGGCTGCGCGCCGAGCTCGCGCGCAAGCGCCTCGTGCGCAAGGGGGTCGTGCCGCAGCCCGTCGTCCTCGAGGGGCGCGACCTCGCCACCACGTTCTGGGGCAGGGCCTGGTGCGACCAGCTCGAGTCTCTCGCCGACCTCGCGACGCGCCTGCCGCGCGGCCGCGCCTACGCGCGGAACGGCTCGGTCGTGCACCTCGCGATCTCGCGCGGGCTCGTCAGCGCGTTCGTGAGCGGCACCGAGCTCTACGAGGCCGAGGTGCGGATCCGCCCGCTGTCGCCGGCGCGCTGGCGCGCCGTGAGGCGGGCCTGCGCGGGCCGCATCGCCACGGTCGTGGAGCTCCTCTCCGGGCGGCTCTCCTCCGCGGTGATGGAGGTGCTGTGCGATCGCGAGCGCGGGCTGTTCCCGACGAGCGCAGAGCTCGACCTGCGCTGCTCGTGTCCCGACGAGGCCCGGCTCTGCAAGCACCTCGCGGCCGTGCTCTACGGCGTCGGCGCGCGCCTCGACCAGGCCCCGGAGCTGCTCTTCACGCTGCGCGGCGTGGAGGTGGCCGAGCTCGTCGAGGAGGCCGGCGCCGCCGGGACGGTCGCGGCCGAGGCGCCGCCAGGCGCCGCGCTCGTCGCGGACGATCGGCTGGCGGAGATCTTCGGCATCGAGCTCGAGCTCTCCCGGCCCGCGCGCCCCCGCGGGCGGAGCGCGAGGCCCGCGGCGACGGCCTCGCGGCGCCGGCGTGCGAAAGGCTCGCGGCGAGGCCGGTGAGGCGGGCACGGCGGGAGCGTCACCCTCCCCCCGCCCGCCACAGGGCCCAGACCGCGGTCCACCCCATCGCGAGGAGCACGACGAAGGCCGCCCCCGACGTGAGGCTCAGGCGCGACATCGTCCCGCGCCCGAAGCGGAGTCCCCACCCGACCCCGACCGCCTGCAGGCCGTTCGCGAGGTGGTACGCCGTCCCGAGCACCCCGAGCACGTACACGATGAGTGTCGGCAGGTGGAACCGCATCTGGTGAGCCAGGTGCTCGAACGGCTCGGGCCCGCCCTCGAGGAGGCGCGGCCGGATGAGCGCGAGCCACAGGTGAGCTCCCAGGAACAGGAGGAGGCCCAGCGCCGAGAGCCGGTGCAGGCCGTGCCGCAGGGTCGCGAACCGGCCCACGTGGCGCGGCACGCGCGTCCGCGGGAGCCGCGCGAGGCCCCAGCCCGAGTGGAGCAGGAGCGGCACGAGCACGACCGCGAGCGTCACCGCCTGCGTTGCCGGGCTCGAGTGCTCGGTGACCGCGCGCTCCCACGCCGCCCCCCCGCGCAGCGCGGCGAGGTTGTCCCACAGGTGGTTCACGGTCCAGACGCCCACCGGCAGGAGCCCGAGGAGCGACGCGAGCTTCGAGCCCAGGAACGTGCCCGCCACGACGCCGGCGCGAACCGGACGCGCGCCGGCAGCGAACCGCCGCCCGTGCCGCTCGCCGGCTCCGACCGGCCGCTCCGCATCGATCGTGCTCGCCATGCCGTGTCCACGCGCGAGCGGCACCGGAGGTTACGGCGCGCGCGGCGCGCGCGCGGCCCCACCCGCGTCACCGCCGTGTACGCGCCCGCGACCCTCGCGGCGCGCACGCCGGAGGTCGAGCACGGACGCGTCGGTCCCGCGACCCCGGGCTCATCCCGCACGGCCTCGAGGCCGGTCGGATCGGGGGCTCGGCCGGGGCCTCGCGTAACCTTCGCGCCTCCTCGCTCGTGAGGTGGCGCAAGGAGGCAGGATGAGGATCTTCATCACGGGTTCCACGGGAGTCATCGGCCGGCGGGTGGTCCCCGCGCTGCTCGCGGCCGGCCACGAGGTCACCGCGGTGGCGCGGGCGCCGGAGGCGCGCGAGCGGCTCGTCCGCGCCGGGGCCAACGCCATCGCGCTCGATCTGCTCGACCCAGCCGCCGTCCGGCGCGCCGTCGCGGGCCACGAGATCGTCGTGAACCTCGCGACGCACATCCCGTCGCCGGGGCGGATGCTCCTGCCCTTCGCGTGGCGCGAGAACGACCGCCTCCGCCGCGAGGCCTCCGCGAACCTCTGCGAGGCGGCGCTCGCCGGCGGGGCGTCTCGCTTCGTCCAGGAGTCCTTCGCGCTCGTCTACGAGGACGCCGGGGACGCGTGGGTGGCCGAACGCTCCCGCATCCGGCCGGTCCGCTACAACCGCTCGGTCCTGGACGCCGAGCGCGCCGCGGCCCGCTTCGCGAGCCATGGGGGAGCGGGCGTGGTGCTCCGCTTCGCCGCGTTCTACGGCCCGGACGCCTCCCACCTGCGGCCGCTCCTGGCCGCGGCGCGGCGGGGCTTCGCCGCCCTGCCGGGCGCCGGCGACGCCTTCATCTCGTCGATCTCCCACGACGACGCGGCGTCGGCGGTCGTGGCGGCGCTGAGGGTCCCCCCCGGCGTCTACGACGTCGCCGACGACGAGCCCGTCCGCCGCCGCGAGTACTTCGACCTGCTCGCGGCCGCCCTGGGCGTCCCGCCGCCGCGCCTGCTTCCGCCCTGGGTGAAGCTCGTCTCCGGCTCGCTCGGCGAGCTCCTGGCGCGCTCGCTCAGGATCTCCAACTGGAAGCTGCGCGAGGCCGCGGGGTGGGCGCCCCGTTATCCCAGCGTGCGCGAGGGCTGGGCGGCGACGATCGGCGCGCTCAGCGAGCAGCCGGCTGCGCCGGCGGAGCTGGAGGCAGCGCCGTGAGCTTGCGCGGCGCGGCGATGGCGTGGATGCGGGCGATGCGGCCCTCGGCGTCGAGATCGACGCGCAGCACGATGCGGGGCGCGACCCGCGGCCCGCCCGCCGGCAGGTCCACGACGAGCGCGGGGAGGCCGTTGAGCCGGACCCAGGTCGCTCTCCGCTCGCCGCCGCCTCGCGGCGTGACCCCGACGAAGAACCGCGCGACGTTGCGCGCGCCCTCGAGCACCCGCGGCGCCGCCAGGTACTCGCCGCCGCCGTCCGAGACGGCGCGCGCGTCCGCGGCGAGGAGCGCCTCCGCCCGGGCCAGGTCGCCCGCGAGGATCGCCCCGACGAACGCCTCCAGCGCCGCCCGCGTGCGCGCCTCCAGCGCCGGAGACGCGGGCAGGCGCGCCGCGTCGTAGCCCTCCATCGCGCGCCGCGCGCGGAGGTGCGCGACCTTCACCGCCCCCTCCGTGGTGGAGAGCACCGCCGCCGCCTCGCGCACCGAGTGGCCGAGCACGTCGCGGAGGAGGAGCACCGCGCGCTGCAGCGGCGTCAGCCGCTCGAGCGCGACGAGGAACGCGTAGGAGGCCGACTCCGCGGCGTCGTAGCGCGCGTCCGGCGTCGGCTCCAGGTCCGGCGTGTCCGTCGGGACCGGGGCGGGCAGCCACTGGCCCGTGTACCCGCGGACGCGGCGGCGGCGCAGGTGATCGATCGCGAGCCGGACGGCGACCCGCGCGAGCCAGGGCCGCAGCGGCTCGCCCGACCGATCGGGGCGCGCCGTGAGCGCGCGCGTGAACGTCTCCTGGACGAGGTCGTCCGCGTCCGCCGCGACCCCGGTCATGCGGTAGCAGATGCCCCACACCGCACGCCGGTGCCCGTCGAGCGCCTGTCCGAGCGCGCGGTTCTTCGGTTCGAGAGCTGGGGCCTTCGCAGCCATGGTGGTCATGGGGGGCGATCACGCCCGACGGTGGCAGAAGGTAACGAGGCCGTCGCCGCGCGCAGCGCGCAATGGGGCGGCGGGCGGGCGGAGTCCACCTCGTTGGCAGCCCGGCGCCTCCGGCCGGTGGGCCCGGAAGGGTCTCGCCGGACTCCGCCGCGGCCTGGCGCGAGGGACCCAACCTTCCTGGTCCATGCCCATGGCGCGCGTGTGTGCCACTACACCTGATCGCGCAGGCGCGCCTGCAGAGAGAGGACCAGAGCCCATGATCCGTCCGGACATCCTCCAGCAGTTCCCGCAGCTCTTCGGGACCCAGCGCGTGAACGGCCGCGAGATCGACGTCGAGCAGACGATCGCGACGCTGACCCGCGAGCTGCGCCCCGCGATCGCCGCCGCCCTCACCGCGCGCCGGGCCCTCCTGCAGGACCCGGCGCCGGCCCGCACGAAGTACGCGTGGCCGCGCTGGGACGAGACGTTCGAGGATCCGGTGAGCGGCAAGGCCTGGACGTACCGCGAGATCGTCCAGGGCCTCGTGGACAACTTCCTCGGCCGCGAGAGCGAGCGGCGCTGGCGCCTCAACGACGAGGTGCCCATCCCCGACCACGTCCACCCGACGAAGAACCCGGGGCTCGAGCTCACCGGGCCGTGGCACCCGCTCGACATGGCGTTCAACGCGCTCAACTCGCCGGCGCCGATGAACATGCCGGACTTCGAGGACGCGTCGCCGCCGCACTTCCAGCCCGACGGCACCCCCACGAACCAGCCGGTGGGCATCTTCGCCGCGATGGCGAACGCGAAGGAGATCCACGAGGGCCGCTGGACCGGCCGCCCGTACGAGGTGGTGAAGAAGGGCAAGAAGCGCGCGTACCAGATCACGAAGCCGCCGGCGCAGTGGCCGACGCGGCTCGCCCGGCCGCCGAGCCTGCACCTGCGCTACGACCACGTCCTCGTGGACGGCGAGCCGGCGCCCGGGCTCGTGGTCATCACGACGCTGTGGGCCCTCAACAACTACGACGCCCTCACCCGCGCCGGCAGCGGCGTCTACTACTACATCCCGAAGCTCCAGACGCCGCGCGAGGCGCTCATCGTCGAGCGGCTGCTCTCGCGCCTGGAGGGGCTCATCGGCGTCCCCGCGGGCACGCTCAAGGTGAAGATGCTGTACGAGGAGGGGAACGCGGGCCGCTACCTCCCCGGCATCGCGTGGGTGCTGCGCCGCCGGCTGCTCGGCATGAACGTCGGCCGCTGGGACTACCTCGGCAGCATGATCGAGCTCTGGAAGGACGATCCCGCCGGGATCTTCCCGGACCCGCAGAGCATCGGGATGGCGACGCCGATCATGATCGCCTACCAGCGCTACGCCGCGCTCATGATGCTCATGGCGGGGATGAAGGGCGGCGCGCTCACGAACGCGGCGCCCATCGGCGGGATGGCCGCCGTCATGATCTACCAGGGCGGCGATCCGTACGGGCGCTCCCGCTACAACCCGGTGGCGCTGCGCGCCATCACGATCGACAAGCTCCGCGAGCGCATCCTGGGCCTCATGTTCATGCCCGAGGCGCCGCTCGCGGCGGACGCGCAGCCGACGCTCGCCGACATCCTCGCCGGCAAGGTGAAGGGCACGCTCCACGACGCCTTCCGGCAGAGCTGGGTGGCGAGCCCGGAGGCGGAGTACGTCGCCGCGGGCAACGGCCCGCTCCGCGCCGAGCTGTCCGGCCTCCAGGCGCTCGTCGAGGCGAAGCTCGAGACCATCGACGTGAAGGGGAAGGCGGTGCCGACGGTGGCGAGCGGCCTCGACGCGGCCGAGCGGCAGCTCTTCCAGTCGCGCGGGCTCCTCGACGCGCAGGGCAGGATCACGCCGTCGATCGTCCGCAAGGAGCAGCTCGACGCGCCGGAGAAGATCTTCTCGGCCGAGCGCTGGGAGGCGATCTACGCGCCGCCCAGGGGCGACGTGACGATCGAGCACGTGCAGCACTCGTTCTACATGGCCGCAAACTACGGCTTCCAGATCCTGAACGGCAACTTCGCCGCGGCCATCGACGACTACGAGCTCCGGCAGCGGTTCATGAACGACCTCGCCACGTACCGGATCTACGTGTCGTGGCTGTGGACGCTGGTCCAGCACCAGGCGCCGATCACGAAGGACGGCCACCTGCAGCGGCAGACCCTCACCGAGGACGGCGTCGTCATCGGCGCGAACGCGGAGCCGATCAAGGCCGGGACGCGCTTCACCCGCGACCTGTTCCAGAAGGTCTGGGACTACCACTTCGAGTGGACGCGGGAGTTCTTCGCGGAGCAGGACCGTCGGGGCGACCCGCCGCGCTTCGACCGCTCCAAGGCCGACGTGATCATGGAGCTCCTGAAGCGCCAGCTCCTCTCGCCCCGCTACGTCCAGCACAGCGCGCGCGTGCTGTTCGTGGTCGGGCAGGCGAACGCGCGGGAGCGCGGGCAGATCCTGGACGCGATCTTCGACCTCGAGCGCCCGGAGATCGTCGAGGGCGTCCGCACGGGCGCGCTCGCTCCGGCCGCGCTCTCGTCGCACGACTACGTGCACGACGTCTTCGGAGGGGACTCCGCGTCGCAGCCGGTCGGTCCGGCGCGGAACTGAGCGGCCGCGCGGGGCGCCCCGCGGGACGCGACGTCACGGGGCGCGGGTGGCGCCGGCGAGGTGCGCTCTCCGCGCACCTCCGCTCCCTTGATGCCCGTCAATCGAGCCGCTAGCGTGGGACCTCCACTGGAGGTCACTCATGCGCCTGCGCCTGCCGTCCGTCGCCCTCGCCACGATCCTCGCGGTCTCGCTCGCGGCCTGCGGCGGGTCGGACTCCGGCTCGGCGCCGGTCCAGCCTCAGTACCAGCCGCAGATCACGAACGTCGCCGACAGCTTCGGCTTCCAGCTCACGGGCGTGGCGAACGGCGACGGGACGCTCTCGTACACGTGGCACAACACCGGCACGATGGCCTCCGTCGACCGCTCGAGCGCCGTCAGCGCCGGCAGCGTGACGCTCACGCTGCGTGACGCCGCCGGCGCGCAGGTCTACCAGGGCGCGCTCGACGGCGCGACCGGCTCGGTGTCGACCGTGGCCGGCGCCGCGGGCGACTGGACCATCGTCGTGGACTTCACGCACACCACCGGGACGATCAACTTCCGGGCGCAGACGCAGTAGCGGCTCGCCCCGGCCGCCGGCCCGGCGCTGCGCGGCCGCCCGCGCGGTGAGGCGCGCCGCGCCGCGCGCCTACCGGCTGATCGGCTTGTACCGGATGCGCCGCGGCTTCGCCCCCTCCTCGCCGAGCCGCCGCCGCTTGTCGGCCTCGTACTCCTGGTAGTTGCCGGTGAAGAACGTCCACCTCGACTCGCCCTCGGCGGCGAGGATGTGCGTCGCGATCCGGTCCAGGAACCAGCGGTCGTGGGAGATGACCATGACGCTGCCCGCGTACTCGAGCAGGGCGTCCTCGAGCGCGCGCAGGGTCTCGACGTCGAGGTCGTTCGACGGCTCGTCGAGGAGCAGCACGTTGCCGCCGGTCATGAGCGTCTTCGCGAGGTGGAGCCTGCCGCGCTCCCCGCCGGAGAGCGCGCCGACAATCTTCTGCTGGTCGGCGCCCTTGAAGTTGAAGCGCCCGATGTAGGCGCGGCTCGGCATCTCGAAGCGGCCGACCTGGATGACGTCGCGCCCGCCCGAGAGCTCGTCGAAGACGGTCTTGTCGCTCGCGAGGTTCTCGCGGCTCTGGTCGACGAACGCGAGCTTCACGGACTGGCCGAGGGCGACCTCGCCCGCGTCGGGCTTCTCGGCGCCGGTGATCATCTTGAACAGCGTGGACTTGCCCGCGCCGTTCGGTCCGATGATCCCGACGATCGCGCCCGGCGGGACGATGAACGACAGGTCGTCCATGAGCAGCCGGTCGCCGAAGCCCTTCGTGACGCCCTTGAACTCGATGACCTTGTCGCCGAGCCGCTCGGCCACCGGGATGAAGATCTCCTGCGTCTCGTTGCGCTTCTGGTACTCGACGCTGGAGAGCTCCTCGAAGCGGGCGAGGCGCGCCTTGCTCTTCGCCTGCCGCGCCTTCGGGTTCTGCCGCACCCACTCGAGCTCGAGCTTCATCGCCTTGATGCGCGCGCTCTCCTGCTTGGCCTCGACCTCGAGCCGCTGCTCCTTCTGGTCGAGCCAGGAGGAGTAGTTGCCCTTCCACGGGATGCCGCGGCCGCGGTCGAGCTCGAGGATCCACTCGGCGGCGTTGTCGAGGAAGTAGCGGTCGTGCGTGACCGCCACGACCGTCCCCGGGAAGCGGGTGAGGAACTGCTCGAGCCACTCGACCGACTCCGCGTCGAGGTGGTTCGTCGGCTCGTCGAGGAGCAGCATGTCCGGCTTCGAGAGCAGGAGCTTGCAGAGCGCCACGCGCCGCTTCTCGCCGCCGGAGAGGTGCTTGATGGTCGCGTCCCAGGGCGGCAGGCGCAGCGCGTCGGCGGCGATCTCGAGCGCGTTGCCGGTGTCGGCGCCCGCGCTCTCGATGATCGCCTCGAGCCGCGCCTGCTCCTCGGCGAGCTTCTCCATGTCGGCGTCGGGCTCGCTGTAGGCGGCGTAGACCGCCTCGAGCCGCTTCTGCGCCTCCGCCACCTCGCCCTGGGCGGACTCGACCTCCTCGCGCACGCTCCGGTCGCCGTCGAGCCTCGGCTCCTGGGGCAGGTAGCCGATCTTGATGCCGTTCTGGCGCTGCAGCTCGCCGTCGAACTCCTCGTCCACGCCGGCCATGATCCGCAGCACGGTGGACTTGCCGGCGCCGTTGAGGCCGAGGAGGCCGATCTTGGCGCCGTGGAAGAAGGAGAGGGAGATGTCCTTGATGATCTGCCGCTTGGGCGGGACGACCTTGCTCACGCGGAGCATCGACATCACGTACTGGGCCATGGCGCTCGGAGGTGAAGGTGGAGTGGAAGGCGCGAGAGCCTAATCGAAAACCCGCCGCCTTGCCCGGGCGCGATGGCCCCACGCTCCGGGGATCGGCCTCTCGCCTCAGCGGCGGCGCTGCCGGCTTGCCCACTCCCGCAGCGTCAGGGGCCGGATGCCCCAGCGCGCCTCGAGGGCCGGGATGTCGGCCGAGTAGCCGACCCGCTCGAACCACTCCAGCATGAGCGCGAAGTCCTCGCTGTTCGCCCGCACGACCTCCATCGGGATCTGCCGGTAGGCGACCTTCCGCCCGACGAACCCGCTCACCGCCTCCGCCGCCTCCGGCAGGGTCACGGCGTCGCCCGCGAGGTCCGTCTCGGAGCCGCTCCACTTCTCCGCCTCGACGAACGCCTGCGCCGCGAACCGCCCGATGTCGTCGGAGGCGATCATCTGAAGCTTCGTCGCCGGGCTGAGCGCGCTCACGAGCGCGTCTCCCTGCAGGAACTCGGGCGAGACGAGGTTATCCATGAAGAAGACCGGCCGCAGGATCACGTGCGACGGGAACCTGAGCGACCGCACGGACTCCTCCACCCGCGCCTTGCTGTCGAAGTGCGGGATCCGGGTCGCGAGGTGCGCCGAGCCCACCGAGCTGTAGACGAAGTGCTGCACGCCCTGGCGCCGCGCCAGCTCCGCGAGGCGCTTCCCCTGCTGCTCCTCCCGCTCGACGCCCGCCTCCCAGGTGTTCTGCACCGCGAACACCCCCCACGCGCCTGTGAGCGCGCGCGAGAGCGACGCGGCGTCGTCGAGGTCGCCCCGGACCACCTCCGCCCCGAGCGCCGCGACCGCCTTCGCAGCGTCCCCCTCCGGCTTGCGCGTCATCGCCCGGAGCGCGAAGCCGCCGCGCTCCGCGAGGTGACGGAGCGTGGCGCCGCCCTGCCTCCCGGTGGCGCCCGTGACGAGCACGATCCTCTCCTCGGCCATGCGCTGTCCCTCCTCGACGAGCCTCGGCGGCGAGGCCCAGTCCATTTCCTGTCGAGGCCGGCGCCGCCACGCACCGCGAGGGACTCACCGGGCGCTCGCCAGGACGGCGGCATGCCCGTGCAGGCGATCCCATCCTCCCCCCCGCGACGCCCACCTTGTTCGAGCGTCGCCTGCCCGCACGGCGCAATTGAGCAGTGACCAGGAAACGAAGAGGAGCTCCCATGGCGAACCCAGCAGAGCCGCAGCAAACGCCGTCCGCCTCGTCGCAACCCCGGGCCGCGCGCCTCGCGGCGCTCCGAGACGAGCTCGATCACCGCATCGACGAGATCGTCGACGCGGGCGCCGACCGCCAGCCGACGCTGAAGAAGGAGTTCGACGCCGCCTGGAACGAGCTGAAGAGCGAGGCCGACAAGCTGCACTGAACGTCGAACGGGGGCTGCGCCCCCGCCCCGCCGAGCAAAGCTCGTCGGGGGCCCACCCCTGCTCGCCGGGTCCCGTGCGACGCCGCGAGCGGCTTCGCCGCTTCCGCGGCGTC